>SLIH01000234.1 GCA_007135745.1 Halomonas sp.
CATACTGTGCGCGCTGCCAGTGGCCGAATAGGCGCCTACCGCTTCCGCGCGCTGATAGGCCATGAGCGAAAAATCCCAGGCACTCACCCCCGCATAGACACCCGTGCGGCTGCCGGCGAGGCCCGGGCCGGTCTTGCCGGCGTCTTCCAATGCCGCCCAGGCGAGCTCAAGCGCCAGCCGCTGATGCGGGTCCATGCTGGCCGCCTCCTTGGGCGAGATGCCGAAGAAGGCGGCATCGAACCCTTCCACATCATCCAGGAAGCCGGCTCGACGCACATTGGTGGTGCCCGGTGTCTCGGGATCGGGGTGGTAGTAGCGCTCGGTGTCCCAGCGCTCCCGTGGCATATCCCGCAGGCATTCCTCCCCACCAAGCAGACGTTGCCAGAGCTCATCGGGCGTCTCCGCGCCCGGCAACCGGCAGGCCATCCCGACGACGGCGATGGCATTGCTTTGATTCTCGACGGCCGCCACGGGAGCATTCTCCGGTACAACGCTTTCGTCGCTCATGCCCCCGATATAATCCGCCAGCTCACGCACACTGGGGTAATCGAACAACAGCGACGGAGGCAATCGGGTGGTCACTACGGCTTCCAGCTCGCCGAGCATGCTTACCAGGCGAGTCGAGCCCAACCCCAGCTCCCGCAGAGGCGCCGTAACATCAACCTGCGAAGGCGTCACGCCCATCTCACGAGCCAGGCGCTCACAGAACCAGGCTTCAACCCGCTCGCTGACCGCCGGATCCGCCTTGGGCGATTGGTCCCTGCCCGTTTGGGCTGAATCGTCACTCCTGGGCTTGCCGATGCAGACGTTGTCGAGACGTCCCTCAAGGTAATCGCGCCGACACTGCTGGCGCTGGATTTTTCCGCTGGAGGTCACCGGTATGGCTCCGGGGGAAATCAGTGCCACCGCCTCCAGATCGACTTCGTGCTGATCCGCCACAGCGGCCCGCACGGCCCGAAGAATGGCGGCATCATCGCGCTGATGCACGGCCTCCTGGGTAAGCTCCATGACCAGGCCAACCCGCGGTTCACCCTCACGCTCCACGGCGAAGGCGGCGGAACGACCGGCACGCAGTGCTTCGTGGCTGCTCTCGGCTGTGATCTCCAGATCCTGTGGATAGAGGTTGCGCCCATGGACGATGATCAGGTCATCGGCGCGCCCGGTGATGAACAGCGCTCCGTCACTGATAAAGCCAAGATCCCCGGTGCGCAGGTAAGGGGCCTGGTCTCGTGCATCCCGCACCCGTGCCTGGAACTTCTCCCGGGTCTGCTCCGGTCGTTGCCAGTACCCGTGGGCGACCGTCTCGCCGGCCAACCAGATCTCGCCTACGGTGTTGGGTGGGCAGGGTCGATGGCTTTCCGGGTCCACGATTCGGATGCGGGTTCCAATACGGGTCCAGCCGCAGCCGACCAGCCGATAAGCGCTGTCGGCTTCCTCAACAACCCCCCCCTGCTCCAGCGCCTCCGGGTCCAGAGAGACGACGGTCAACGGATCTTCCGGATGGCGAATGGAGACACCGAGTGTGGCCTCCGCCAACCCGTAACCGGGCACAACGCCGTTTCCGGGAAACCCGCAAGCGGCAAAGCGCGCGGTGAAACGCTCAATGGACGAGATCTTCAGTGGTTCCGCTCCGTTGAGCAACACCCGCCAGGTGCTCAGGTCCAATGTCTCGAGTTCGGCTTCATCGACTCGATCAACGCACAGATCCAACGCGAAATTCGGTGCCGCCGCGTGGGTTCCCCCGTAACGGGACAGCGCACGCAGCCAGCGCACGGGCTGCTGCACAAAGTTTTCCGGTGCCATCAGGTAACAGGGGATGCCGTTGAATAACGGCAGGAGCATTCCAAAAATCAGCCCCATATCGTGGAAAGCCGGCAGCCAGGTCACCATGGCGTCGCCTTCGCGCATGTCCACGCCGAAGGTCAGTTCCAGGAAGTTGGTCATGAGGTTGCCGTGGCTGACCATGACCCCTTTGGGCGATGAGGTTGAGCCGGAGGTGTATTGCAGGTAAGCGATCCGGTCCCAGCCGTACGCTTCGTCGACGAGGGCCCCGCCTGGCTTCTCGGCCGCCAGATCTTCAGTGGCGATCCAGGTCGGTGTGGCGAAGGCTGGCGCCTGCTCCACAAGGCTGGCGCGCTTGTCCAGCACATCCCGGGTGGTCAGCGCCAGCGCGGGCTCGGCGTCCTTCAGGATTGAGATGAGCCGCTGGAAACGCTGGCTCCGGCGACGGCGGTCCAGCTGTGGTGGATACGCGGGTACGGCCGCAATTCCCGCATACAGGCAACCGAAAAAGGCAACCAGGAACTCGATGCCATTCGGATACATCAGCAGGGCCCGGTCGCCAGGACGGGCAGTCTGCAGCAGCCGCCGGGCGACACCACGGGCGCGCTGATCGAGCTCGCTGTAGCTCAGCCGGCCCGCTTCCCGCTCGCCATCCTCGAGAAACACGTAAGCCGTGTCCCGAGGCCGTTGCGCCGCCTGCCGCTCCAACAGTGCAGCCAGATCAGAGTCGTAAGCCTTTTTTTGTAATTCTATCCGTTCCACTGCTCATCTCTTTATCTTCAGGACCACATGCCCGGGTTCCAGGAACGCGTGCATCCCGTCAGACGTGACAAGTCCGATTCACTGGCGCGTTTCCTCTGACTCTACCCTACCGTCGCGCAGACGAATGAGACGTTCTGCATATTTCATGACCTGCTCATCATGAGTCGACAACACAAATGTGACACCGTGACGTGCGTTCAATTCCGCCATCAGTTCCAGCAGCGATTCCGCTGTCCTGGAATCGAGACTTGCGCTGGGCTCATCCGCCAGAATCAGATCCGGACCCGGCGCAATGGCCCGCGCTATCGCCACCCGCTGTTGCTGACCACCGGACAGCTCCGCCGGACGGCGATCCGCCAGTTCATCCAGGCCCACATCGGCCAGACAACGCATGGCGATGGCGCGGCGCTCCTTTGCCGGACGGCCCTGAACCTGGAGGACCATCTCGACATTTTCCCGCGCCGAGAGTACCGGAATCAGGTTGAATGCCTGAAAGACAATCCCCAGGTGATGCAGGCGCAGGTTGGCCAGTTCATCGCGTTTGAGCTTGTTGAGCTCCCGCCCGACCACGGTCACCGTGCCGGAATCCGGCGTGTCCAGCCCGCCAATAAGATTGAGCAGCGTGGATTTACCGGAGCCCGAGGGACCACAGAGGCACAGGAACTCCCCCCGCCGCACGCTCAGATTGATCCCCTCCAGTGCACGCACGGACACCTTGCCCGTGGTGTAGGTTTTCCCCAGGTTCTCGCAGGTAACAATGACCTGTCCCTGCGCCTGGGTGTCCTCCGCACCACTGGCTTCAGGCTTTATTGCTGTTGCTTCATTCGTCATCGAGACTGCCTCCCGTGAAGCCTATTGATGGTTGAGTGAGGTGGCCGGCGCCCGTCGCATCGCCCACCAGGCCGGATAGAGCGATGCCACCACACCCAGTATCAGTACCAGTCCGGTCGCCGCGACCAGGTCCTCCGCAGCCAATACAAGATCGACCACGCCCCCCAGTCCCGTGAGATCACCGCCACCGCCTCCGGCAAAGGCGGACAGATCAAGCCCGTCCGGGAAGGCGGCCACGGTCAGAAAAGCGAGCAGATTGCCTATGACCGCCCCCACGGCCAGGACCATCAGCGATTCGCTGACTACCATGCCCAGCACCTTGCGACGGCCA
>SLIH01000353.1 GCA_007135745.1 Halomonas sp.
GTTGGCAAGCCCCATTGCGCCTGCTTCTCCGGCCTCTACGGGACGCCCGGTCAGGATCATATCCATGGCTCGACTCTTCCCGATCAACCGGGGAAGCCGCACCGTGCCGCCGTCAATCAGCGGGACACCAAATCGACGGCAAAAGACGCCGAAAACCGCTGTCTCATCCGCCACCCGCAGATCACACCAGGCCGCCAGCTCGAGTCCGCCAGCCACGCAATACCCCGATACGGCAGCAATCACCGGCTTGCCCAGACGCATGCGCGATGGCCCCATGGGGCCATCGCCCTCGGGTGACAGACGGTTTGCCCCCGTACCGCTGGCCACGGCTTTCAGGTCAGCACCGGCACAGAAATTACCTTCTGCACCGGTCAGTATGGCCACACTCAACGCCTCGTCCTGATCAAACTCACGGAAGGCTTCCACCAGACGCGCCGCCGTCGGGCCGTTGACAGCATTCCGGGCTTCGGGGCGGTTAATCGTGATCACCACCAGCGGCGGACGACGATCCACAACAACTGACCGATCCCCCTCACTCATTCCAACACCTCCTCACCAGCGGACCTGGCTGGCGATGCTTTCCGGGTACAAAGCTCATCCAGCGCATCCAGCACCTCCGAGAGCCGCGTGACGCCTTTCACCTGCATTTTGGGGTTCCCCTTGCGGGGCTTGTTCGCCTCGGGAACCAGTGCCTTGGTAAAGCCGTGCTTGCGGGCTTCATGAATACGCTCTTCGCCATTGGGCACCGGACGGATTTCGCCGGAAAGTCCCAGTTCGCCGAAGATAACGAGATCCTGGGGAAGCGCCCGATCACGGAAGGACGACACCACGGCCGCCATCAATGCCAGATCGGCGCTGGTCTCAGACACCTTGACCCCGCCCACCACATTGACAAAGACATCCTGATCCCCGCACTGGAGCCCGCCGTGGCGATGCAATACCGCCAGCAACATGGCCAGGCGGTTCTGATCCAGCCCCACCGCCACCCGGCGCGGATAGCCGCCCTGAGCAGTATCCACCAGGGCCTGCACTTCGACCAGAAGGGGGCGTGTGCCTTCCCAGACCACCATAACGGCACTGCCGGGCGCATCCTCCGCCGTGCGATTAAGGAAGATGGCGCTGGGGTTGCGGACCTCCTTCAGGCCCTGCTCCAACATGGCGAAAACACCCAGCTCATTAACCGCCCCAAACCGGTTCTTGATGCCCCTCAATGTTCGGTAACGGCTGTCGCTACCGCCCTCCAGAAGCAACGAGGCATCGATCATGTGCTCCAGCACCTTGGGTCCGGCCAGGCTGCCATCCTTCGTGACATGCCCCACCAGCACCAGCACGGTGCCGGTCTGTTTGGCGAAACGCGTCAGCATGGCGGCACTTTCGCGCACCTGAGAAACGGAACCCGGGGCGGACTCCACATCATCCACATGCATGACCTGAATACTGTCCACCACCAGAATGGCCGGCTTTTCCTCCCGCGCCACCTGCAGCATGGGCTCCACCCCCGTCTCCGCCAGCATCCGTACCCCACGGGCAGACAGCCCGAGGCGCTGCGCCCTCAGAGCCACCTGCTGCAGGGATTCCTCCCCGGTGACATAGAGTACCGTTTGGGATTGAGCCAGATTGCAGAGTGTCTGCAGCAGGAGAGTGCTCTTCCCTGCACCGGGGTGTCCGCCCAGCAGCACCGCCGACCCGGGCACCAGACCTCCGCCGAGCACCCGGTCCAGCTCACTGATGCCGGTGGCTACCCGTGCCTGTTCCGACAGATCAATTTCATCCAGGGAACGGATATCCGAGCTGCTCCCGGCATAGCCACTGAAACGCCCCTGGCGGGAACCCGCCGAGCCACTGCCGAGCCTTACTTCAGCTATGGTATTCCAGGCACCACAGGCCGAGCACTGCCCCTGCCACTTGCTGTAATCCGCACCGCAGTCGTTACAGACGAATGCAATTTTTGACCCTGTCTTCTTACGGCTCATGACCGCCCCTTGCCTGATCTGTTTTCAGGCAGTCTACTGTTTTCGCCAGGAGTTCTGAACCCGAAAGATGTCGGAGTATGCGGGCTCCGATGCGACCGCCATGCACAATGCACGAAAGCCACCGAAAGATTGCACGTTCATAAAGCTCTGGCATACTGAATCCGCAAACAATAACCCATATACATCTTCAGGGACGTACCCATGAAACCCGAAACGCTTGTTATACACGGTGGCTTCAAGCCCGACCCTGCAACCAAGGCGGTGGCCACACCGATCTATCAGACCACTTCCTATGCCTTCGACAACACCCAGCATGGTGCGGATCTCTTTGATCTGAAAGTCGAGGGCAACATCTACACCCGCATCATGAACCCCACCAACGCCGTACTCGAAGAACGGGTTACGCTACTGGAGGGGGGCGTCGGCTCGCTGGCCATGGCTTCCGGTATGGCCGCCATCACCGCCGCCATTCAGACCATCGCCGAAGCCGGCGACAACATCGTGACCACCAGTCAGCTTTATGGAGGCACCTACAATCTGTTCGCCCATACCCTGCCCAAACAGGGTATTGAGGTACGTTTCGTCAGCGCCGACGACCCGGATGCCTTCGAAGCGCAGATTGATGAGAAAACCAAGCTGATCTTCTGCGAAACCGTCGGCAATCCTGCGGGCAACATCGTCGATATCGAAAAGCTTGCCACCATCGGCCATCGCCACGGCGTGCCACTGATCGTCGACAACACCGTGCCCACACCCTGTCTCTGGCGCCCCTTTGAGCATGGAGCGGATATCGTTATCCACTCGCTCACCAAGTTCATGGGCGGGCACGGTACCACCGTGGGCGGTATCGTCGTTGATTCCGGACGCTTCCCCTGGGCCGACCACCCCGAACGGTTCCCGATGCTGAACGAGCCGGACCCCTCCTATCATGGCGTGGTCTATACCGAAGCCATGGGCGAAGCCGCTTTCATCGGCCGCTGCCGGGTTGTGCCGCTGCGCAACATGGGCGGGGCCATGGCGCCCATGAATGCCTTCCTGCTGATGCAGGGCATTGAAACCCTGCACCTGCGCATGGAGCGCCATTGCGAGAATGCCCTCAAGGTGGCCCAGTATCTGGAGAAGCATCCGGCGGTGAACTGGGTGAACTATGCCGGGCTGGAAAGCAGCCGGTACCATGAGCTGGCGAAGAAATACATGGACGGCAAAGCGTCAGGCATTCTCTCGTTCGGCATAAAGGGTGGAAATGAGGCCGGCGCCAAGTTCATCGACGCGCTGCAGATGATCGTACGGCTGGTCAACATTGGCGACGCCAAGACCCTGGCCTGCCATCCGGCCAGTACCACGCACCGTCAGCTCAATGACGACGAGCTGGCCAGTGCCGGCGTTTCCCGGGACCTGGTCCGCCTGGCCATTGGCATTGAGCATGTGGACGACATCCTGGCGGATGTTGAACAGGCACTGAAGGCTTCCCAGGCCTGATACAGAAAGGCCCCGATCGGATGTCCGGCTCGGGGCCTTCTCTGTTGCCACTCACTTCTGGTGGCAGGATTCGCTCAATTCATGGACTGCGTCGATGAAGACTTTGGCCTTGTCGGGATCAACATCCAGTGCAATGCCGTGCCCCAGATTGAACACATGACCGGGTCCCTTGCCCCAGGCCCTGAGAATACGTCCCACCTCGTCCCGAATCACATCATCCGGTGCATAGAGCGTGGCCGGATCCAGGTTA
>SLIH01000226.1 GCA_007135745.1 Halomonas sp.
GGCCCGATAACGGAAATTGGGCATGATCCCGGCCTGAACCAGGATGCGATTGGCTTCTTCCAGCAGCATGCCGAGGTTGGCGATGACGTAGCGGTCAAAATGCTTCAGTACGATCAACCGCTCACGGATCTGTATATCCAGGTCGTTGCAAGCCTCCTGAAAAATACTGCAGAGATGCTCGGGAGCCAGGGGATTGACCGGTCTGTCGCTGTTCGGGCCGTGATAGACCACGCTGAGTCGTGTCTGGAGCTGCAGCAGAGTGCCCTGGAAGTGGGCCTGCGCCTTGGTGACCATGGCTTTTACGGCCACCTCTTCTTCCAGGTCATCATTCTGGACCAGTGACAGGTTGTCCGCGGAGGTCTCTTCTATGCTCTGGCGCTGCTGTCGGGCATCGCTTGCCGGAGGGTCAATGAACAGGTTGAGCAACCCCCCCATGAAACGCCGTTCGACACCTTTACGCTTGATCCGGATTTCGCGCATGGTTTCGAAATAGCGATTCTGGTCGTTGTTGTTGCGGGCATTGTTTGCCAGTTCGAACAGAGAATCATCAATGGCGTCGAAAGCGCCGACCAGAAGATCCGAGAGGCCAGAGCGAACCGTATCCAGAACCTTCCTGATTTCCTGTGGCAGTGCTTCCGCTTTTTTCCGTCCGGTGGGGTCGGGGTTCACAGAATGGATACCGGACTGCTCGCTCATGGCTGACTCCGTGTGCATGCCTCAACCGGTTGGCTTTGCCGAGCCAGAAACCTCGTTGTCTTTATTATTATTTTCGGCGTTTGGACGGGTGCTGGATGATGCTCCCTGCCACCAGGCCCTGCGCCGGCATTTCATGCTAGTGTACAAACAGAAATGCAGTATAACAAAAAGTAACGCACAGTTCTTTTCAATTGTCTCCGTTTCTCTCCTCGGATGACAGAGATTTAATCTTGGGGGTGCGCTCCATCGGGTAGACGCGGGCTGCGCGAACGACGTTGTCTTTGATCTGAAGAATCTCAATGCGCAGGCCGTGGATTCTTACGCACAGGTTGCTTTCCGGAATGGCTTCCAGGTAATCAGTAATCAGCCCGTTGAGGGTCTTTGGTCCGTCTGCCGGCAGATCCAGTTCCAGCAGACGGTTCAGGGTCCGTATGGGGGTGGAGCCATCAATGATGTAGGTGCCGTCCTCCTGGGGCATGACATCCTGGCTGCTGGTGGCGGCGAAATCCGTGGTGAACTCGCCAACGATTTCCTCCAGGATGTCTTCCAGGGTGGCAATTCCGAGCACGTCACCGTATTCGTTTACCACAATGCCGATGCGACGGCGCTGCTTCTGGAAATTGAAGAGCTGGGTGTGCAGCGGCGTGCTTTCGGGGATGAAGTAGGGTTCGCGGCACAACTGCATGAGGGTGGCTTTGTTGATGTCATCCTGTTGCAGCAGCTTGCTGATGTTGCGCAGGTGAAGTATTCCGACCGTGTTGTTGATGTCGCCACGGTACACGGGCAGGCGAGTGTGCTGACTGCCGCGCAGAAGGCGCAGTATGTCGCTTATTTCGTTGTCGAGATCAATACCCGAGACTTCGTTTCGGGGCACCATGATGTCATTGACCGTGACTTTCTCGAGGTCGAGGATGCTCAGCAGCATGTCCTGGTGTTGGCGGGGGAGCATGGAGCCGGATTCATTCACAAGCGTCCTCAGCTCTTCGCGGCTCAGGTGATCGGTTGCATCACCGCTCCTTATCTTGACGCCCATCAGGCGCAGAAGGTTGTTGGTGATCAGATTGACGCACCAGACCACGGGATAAAGTATGCGCAGCAGTGGGGCCAGCACATGGCTCGCTGGGAAGGCGATCCTTTCGGGGTAAAGTGCCGCAAGGGTTTTTGGCGTCACCTCGGCGAAAATCAGGATGACGATGGTCAGGCCAACGGTGGCGATTGCAATGCCGGCGTCGCCCCAGAGTCGCAGTGCGATGATGGTGGCGATGGCCGAGGCGAAGATGTTGACAAAATTGTTGCCAATAAGGATGACGCCGATCAGCTGATCCGTGCGTTTCAGCATGCGACTGGCGCGCCGGGCGCCACGGTGCCCCGTCCTGGCAAGATGTTTCAGGCGATAGCGGTTGAGCGCCATCATTCCCGTCTCGGAGCTGGAGAAGAAAGCCGAAAGGAAGATCAGTACCGCCAGCAGCGAAAACAGTGTTCCAGTTGAGGCGTCGTTCACCGGGTTGGTCCTTCGCGTTGTGGTGTCAGAGTCTTCATAAGGGGCATGGTAGCGGGCTAGAGCAGCCACTCGATGACAATGCGGCTGCCGAAATACCCGATGGTCAGCATCAGGCAACCCAGAAGTGTCCAGCGACTGGCTACGGCGGCACGCCAGCCTTTGATCTGGCGGCCCACCAGCAGGGCCGTGAAGACCAGCCACGCAAACAGAGTAAAGAAGGTCTTGTGGAGAAGATTCTGTCCCAGCAGGTCCTCCATGAAGAGAGTGCCCGTAACAATAGCCAGCGTCAGGATGATGACTCCTGCCTTGATTAGCCCGAACAGAAGGGATTCCATGGTCTGCAGTGGGGGAAGGCCCCGCACCAGGGCGCTGTTGCGGTGGGCCTTGAGTTGGTGGTGCTGGAGGTAGAGCAGCAGTGCCTGCATGGCGGCCAGGGAAAAAAGGCTGTAGGCGGTGATTGCCAGGGTCACATGGGCCAGAACACCAAACATGTCATGACCTATGACCGTGGGATCGACATAAAAAAGCAGGTTGGCCACCACGCTGAGCATGGCAAAGGGGTAGGCGCCCAGAAGCAGGTTCTGGACCGGGCGAATCAGTGAGAGGCCAAGGATCAGCGCGATGGCGAGCGCTGATACCAGAACCGACAGAGCCAGAAACGACATATTGACAGCGTTGTCGATGGTCACCAGGTCGATCGTAAGGCCGATGTGGGTCGCCAGCCCCAGAAGGCCGATAATCAGGGTCATGCGCTGCGGATCGTACAGGCGACCGTTCAGTATCAGTAGCTGGAGAATGGTTCCCAGGCTATAGAGTAGTAATGTGGAAGCAGCGAGAATCGGTGTGCCCATTGATTTTCCAGTGTTGTGGTTTGATCATCGCGATCAGTGTCTGTAGTCCGTTGCCGTTGGTGCGAGCGCGATGCAGCCATTTAACCATACGCCTGTATTATGGGCGAATCCTTCCTGTTTTTGGATTCCAGAACAATATAAGGCAGGAAAATTTCGCCACCCTGATGAGAAAAGCGGCTCAGTCTGGTTATAATACGGCGGTTGTGCAAGCGGGGAGTCAAATCCGCTTCAGCATTCATTCGATCAGAAAAGCTCTGAAGGCATCATGTTTGAGAATCTAACGGATCGTTTGTCCGGCAGTCTGCGCAAGATTTCAGGTCAGGCGAAGCTGACCGAAAGCAACATCAAGGAAACGCTGCGCGAAGTGCGAATGGCTTTGCTCGAAGCCGATGTCGCGCTGCCCGTGGTCAAAGCCTTTATTGACAGCGTGCGCCAGAAAGCGGTTGGTCAGGAGGTTATGCGCAGCCTGACGCCCGGTCAGGCATTCATCAAGCTGGTGCAGTCTGAGCTAGAGGCTGTCATGGGTGAGGCCGAAGGGTTGAACCTCGCGGTCAAGCCGCCGGCGGTGATCATGATGGCCGGTCTGCAGGGTGCGGGTAAAACCACGAGTGTGGCCAAGCTTGCGCGTTATCTGCAGGAGCGGGAGAA
>SLIH01000102.1 GCA_007135745.1 Halomonas sp.
ACGCCATCACGGCCGCCAGCAGCTTCCCCGGAGACGTCAAACTGTGACAGGTCCATTCCGTTTTCCTCGAGCATCTCCCGCAGGCGCTGGCTATTGAGTTCCAGCATTTCCCGCACCGCCGGATTCTGCGAGTGGACCGTTACGGCCGCCTGATCATTCTGTACCTGGACCCGCACGTCGATGGGTCCCATTTCCGGCGGATTGAGGTGAATATCGGCTGACTGGATGTGTTTGCCCGCCAGCCAGGCGATTTTCCCGGCTACCTGCTCACTCCATTGACGCTGTTGCTGCACCGGAGTTTCCACGCTGGTGGTGTACTGCCGCAAACCCATTCCCGGTTCACGGAGCTCTGCGCCACGTCCGGAATTCGAATGCAACAGCGCCTGGGATTCACTCTGACTGCTACGGCCACCGGCTTCGCTGGCCCGTTCAAAAGCTGCCAACCGCTGACTCTCGGAGCGCTTTTCATCGCCGTCGCCGGCTCCGTTCTGTTTCGCAGCGATCGCCTCCTGGAGCAACGAAAGCAGCTCCGCGCGGGCACTACGGGTTACGCCCCCATCAGTGGCGCCGGACAGCCCCTGCAGCGCCGTGGTTCCGCCCACAGTACCGGCATGGCTTTCACCATTTTTCTGGCCACTCAACAGAGCAGGAATCCACTGCTCCCCAAGCTCTGTCTCTTCAGCGCCGAGAAGGGAAAACAGCTTTTCAGCAGGCAACTCGCGGAGTTCAAATACCAACTCCTCACCATCCGGCAGGATCAGTTCGATACGTCCGTCTTCACCCAGAAGGCTCAGCAGTTTCTCGCGATCAAGGCCTTCCACCTCCTCCAGGGAAAGGACCTTCCCTTCTGAGTCGACCAGGCGAATCTCGGCAAGCTCCAGCTTTTCCAGATCAAGGTCGGCCTCCTGCTGGAGCACAGCTGATATGGCCTTGCCCCCTCCTTCCTCTGATTTCTCTACTGCTTTTGCCTCCTGCAATCTGCTTCCACCCTTGCCGCCCTGACCGGATTCCACCCTGGCCTGTGATTCCCGGGCTTGCTCCTGGGCCTTTGGAAAGCTTTCTTTACGGTCAGAACCCTCTGATTTACGGGACTTTTCCGACGCGCTGGATACCGAGGCCTCTGGCCCCGTCTGGGGAAGAATCTGAGTGAATTGCATGGCAGGATCTTGCCTCCTGTTCAACCTTTGGAAAGGGGTTTACAGGGGTCAAGCAATTTCAGGGCCAGTTTCTAACCGCCGTTCTCCAACAGAACACGCAACTCCTTGTCGATGCGTGAGAACTCCTCCCGGATTGCGGTGATCTGGCGTTCGCTCTCGGACAGGTCTTCGTTCTTACCGGCGCGTTCTGCCTGGAGGCAGAAGTCTGCCAGCCGGGGTGCGCCGATATTGATGCAGCTGCCCTTGAAACTATGGGCTACCTTGGCGTATTCACTGGGGTCTTCGTCATCTGCGGCCTTTTGCAGCAGCGCCATGCGTTCCCGCGCATCCTGCAGATAGGTGTTGATCAGGATGTCGAACTCCTCGTCCATAACATCCTTGAGCTCAGCCAACGCCTCATGATCCAGATGTTGCCGCTCGTTCATCCCTCACTCCGTCTCCAAAGTGCTGGCAGCACCAGACTCTGCACCAGGGGCCCAGCGAAATTCAGCCTCAACACAGTTTCCTTTACCATGCCAGCGTACGTCATGGCAGAGCTGGCGAACAAGCGCTATGCCCCGCCCCGACAGCGACTCGGGATCCATTCTCAGGCCTTCATTTACTCGCTGATAATCAAAGCCCTGACCACTGTCCTCGACTATTACCCGCAGTGTACCACCACTGCCGTCTTTGCGCGCCTCGTGATCAAGAGTAATCGCCACCGATTCGCCCTGGATTTCGCGCAGGCGACGCTCCCGCTCACTGTAATACCGGGTAAAACCACTGGGAGAATCCTTCAGGGAGGACGGCAGGGCCAGAATCCCGTGCTCAAGCGCATTATTGAAAAGCTCAGTCACGATGCAGTAGATCTGCCCGCTGAACATGCGCAACCCCGGCACATCCATACACATATGCAGAAGTAATGGCACCGGATTGAAATCCGCCAGGGTGCGGTCCCGCAGTTCGTAGCGACAATTCCAATTGGTCGGCCCGGAGGAAGTATCCACGAGATCCACCGGGCGCACGCTCTCCAGCACGGCCGGGTCCGCCATGGCCACCTCGACGACCGTAATATCGTCCTCGCTCTGGGCCCCGGCACGAAAACGTTTTACCTGACCGAGCAGCTCATCATAGACATCCATCGGGGAGTGGCGCTGATCAATCACCTCTTCCAGACGCGTCTCTCCGAACATCTCCCCGCTTGCATTCACGCTCTCCATGATGCCGTCGGAGCACAGCAGCAGACGCTCCTGCGCAACCAGCCGATAGCGCTCACAGGCCGCCGAGAAGCGGTCCGGCGCCAGCACGCCCAGAGGAAGGTGCCGGGATCGGATCCGCTCGGTACTGCCATCGAGACGCAGCAGGTACCCATCCGGCAGGCCACCATTCCAGACTTCCACATGCCCTGTCTGCAAATCAATATCCAGCATGGTCGCACAGCAGAAGAACCCGGGCGGAAGTATCCGCTGCAGCTTCTGATTCATTTCCCGAAGAATATCGCTGATGCTGAACCCTTTGGCCGTCATGCCATAGAAGATCTCAGACACCGGCAGAGCGCCAATGGCAGCAGGCAATCCGTGCCCGGTGAAGTCCCCCAGCAGAACGTGCATACCACCCGCCGGCTTTGGCGAGGCAAAAAGCACATCCCCGTTAAAGATCGACATGGGGGATGCCTCGTAACGGATATTCTCCGCTTCCAGACAGCCGCGATGGGCAATGTTGTCGAAAACCCGTCGCGCCAATTGCTGTTCATGGGTGAGCTGTTCGTTGCGCTGGCGAATGACGTCACGCTGACGCTGCAGGCTGTGGTGCAGGTTGCGCATCCGCATGAAGGCGTTGATCTTCGCCTCGAGAATCACCCGGTTGTACGGTTTGGAAAGAAAATCGTCGCCCCCGACCTCAAGGCATGACGCCAGGGATTCCGCATCGCTGAGCGAGGTAAGAAAAATGATCGGAACCAGATCTTCGCCAGCGGCTTCCTTGATACGCCGCGCGGCTTCAAGGCCATCCATCCGCGGCATCATGGCATCGAGAAGCACCAGTTGCGGACGCTGTCGAGCGAAGGCTTCCACCGCTTCCTCGCCATCACGGGCCAGAATCACCTCGTGCCCCTGCTTGCGGACAATGGCGTTGAGGATCATTCGATCGCTGTCATTGTCCTCGGCAATCAGAATGCGCAGGGCAGTCTTTCGGTCAGGAGTCAATTCGGAAAAGCTGTTCAAAGTTGGAAATGGTCAGTATGCGCCGGACATCGCCATTGCAGTTGGCAATCCGTACATCCGCGTTCTCACCGCCGGCATAATCGCGAAGAAGCAACAGCATTCCCAGCGCCGAGCTGTCCAGATAAGTCGTCTCCTGCATGTCGACAACATACCGGCTAACGGACTTATCGGCGCTCTCGTACGCTTCCCGAAAAGCCTGGTGGGAACTGAAGTCAAAGCGGCCGGCGATCCGGATATTCAGGGTCTTGCCATCGGCCGAGCGGTCTGTAGTGATCGACAT
>SLIH01000024.1 GCA_007135745.1 Halomonas sp.
GCTCTGCCGCGCGGCGCCACACCAGTGGATTTCGCCTATGCCATCCATACGGATATTGGCAATGCCTGTGTGGCCTGCCGGGTGAACAAGCAGCTCGCTTCGCTCAGTCAGCCTCTGCATAGCGGCGAAACGGTGGAAGTCATTACTGCACCCGGTGCGAGGCCCAGTCCGGTCTGGCTGAATTTTGTTGTCACTGGCAAGGCGCGCAGCAGCATTCGTCACTTCCTCAAGAACCGTCAGCGCAAGGAGTCCGTGGAGCTGGGTCGCCAGCTTCTGAGCAAGTCTCTGGCCGGTCTTGGTCACAGCCTGGAGGATGTCAGCGAATCACGTATTGAGCGGGTGCTTGAACACAATCAGGCGGAGAGCTTTGAACGGTTGCTGGCTGATATCGGGCTGGGTAACCGTATGGCCTATATCATTGCCCGCCAACTGGCACCGGTGGATGAGCAGGAGGATCGGGAGACGCGTCAGCTGGAGCAGACCCGAGCCGGCTCCACCATGACCATTGCCGGCAGCGAGGGGTCGGTAATCCAGTTTGCCGACTGCTGTAAGCCGATTCCGGGAGACCCCATTGTCGGGCGTATGAGCACCGGCGATGGCATGGTCATCCATTCCGAGAGCTGCGACAAGGTCCGTGAAATTCACGCCAACTCGCCCAATCTGATTTACCTGAGCTGGGCCAAGGACATCACCGATGAGTTCTCCGTCGAGCTCAGAGTGGAACTGGCACGCCGACGTGGTCTGATCGCCGAACTGGCGAATACGGTGACGCTGGCAGAGGCGAACATCGAGCGCATCAATGTGGATGAGCACGATGCCCATCACAGTGTGATTACCCTCATCATCCATGTCAGAGGACGCAAGCAGCTTGCGCGAATCATGCGCCGTATCCGGGCATTGCGCGCGGTCAAGAACGTGACCCGTGTCCGGCGCTGAGCCACGTAGCCACTGGCTGAATCTGCCCCGGGGCGGTTGACAGATCGCTCTCGGCAGGCGAGCATCGCTGTTTTGGAAAGGCCGGTCAATCGGCCTTTGTTGTTTCAGTAGCCAGGACAAAACACCGTCATGACCAACAAATCCGTTATCCAGACTGACAACGCCCCTCAGGCTATCGGCACCTATTCCCAGGCCGTCAAGGCGGGGGATACCATTTACCTGTCGGGTCAGATTCCGCTGGATCCGGAAACCATGGAGCTGGTGCCCGGGGGCATCGAGGCACAGATCCGTCGTGTCTTTGACAACCTGCGTGCAGTCTGCGATGCATCCGGTGGCAGTATCCAGGACATGGTCAAGCTCAATATTTACCTGACGGATATGGCGCATTTCCCCAACGTCAACGAGGTCATGGCCACCGTCTTCAAAGAGCCCTATCCGGCCCGCGCTGCCATCGGCGTCGCCGCCCTCCCAAAAGGCGCCATGGTGGAGATGGATGGGGTGATGGTTCTGAAGTGAATTGGTTTCAGGTTACAGGTCTCAGGTCACAAGTTAGCCACACCTGCAACCTGTAACCTATAAACAATCCCCCACCTTCGGCCCCCGTCCCCCGAAATGCCTCGCCCAGGCCATAAACAGCTCCGCGCAGGATATGGCGTCGGTCAGCGCGTTGTGGACCGGGTAGTCGGGGAGATTGTAGCGGCGCCGACACTCCGTCAGGCGTAATGCACCTTTGCGAATACCTTCCTGGCGGCGTGAAAGGCGTCGCCGCTCCAGTGCCAGGGTGTCTGCCATCGGAAGAATCCAGGGAAACCCGAACTGTTCCTGATAGGCGACCCGTAGGAATCCCTCGTCCAGTGGCCGGTGATGAACCACCGGTATGCGGTTGATGAGCGCTTGTGCCAGCGCCAGCAGTGCGCTACCGAGCTCAACGCCGTGCTCAAGGTCTGTATCCCGGATCTGGTGAATCGTGGCGCTGTTGCCGACCAGGTTGCGGCTGTCGATGAGGAGGTGGCGGGCCGTGTCCAGCTTGATGCTGCCCCTCTCGATAGCGACCCAGCCCATGCTGACGATGTAGCCGTGGAGTGGTTCCAGACCTGTTGTCTCAAGATCCAGGGCCAGCCAGGACTGCGCGCTCCAGTGTTGGTTGGAATGGGGCAGGCTTGATTCCAGTAGTGCATCCAGTGAGGGTTCCCGGTATGGATGACGGGCATAGCGCTTGCGGGCGGCGTTGTGACGCAGGCGCTGTAGAATCATCACCCCAGGCCCTGGCGGTACTGTGTCCGGATGGATTTCTGCGCTGTATCGACAATGCGGAAGGCGTCACGCAGTTGCTCTCGAGCCAGCTTGGGCAGCTTGCGCGGGTTGCAGTGGTTGCTCAACGGTTCGCCTTCACTGATCTGGTTGGCCTGCACCTGCAGGCGCACCTGCATAAGGAACCGCAGCGCATCCTGCAGGTTGCGACTGTCGTATCGGCTCATGTGCCGGCCGCGGACCAGAAGTTGCAGGCGTTCGAGGGTGTTTACCTCACTGATTCCGGCGCTGAGCGCTCGCAAACGCACGATTTCGACGATCGGGAGTATGCCCCGCTTCTTCAGGTTCAGGTTGTCCTTGTGCTCTCCGTCGCGCTCCACAACGAAGCGGCGGAAAATCCCGAGTGGGGGTGATTCATTCAGCACGTTGGAAGCCAGTGCGGCCTGGAAAATGGTGCTTTCGCGCACGCGATGGAGCATATGGCTTTGCAGTTGGCTGGCCAGTTCCATATCGCCATAGATGCCCCGAATGTCGAACGCAATGCTGATTTTCATGACGGACTGGGGCGTCGGGGATGTGATCCAGCGGTCCACGGTGTCGCGCCACTGTCGCAGGGTTTTCCGCCAGTAAGGGTTCTGAGCCATGACGTCCCCGGGGCAGAAGACGTAACCGCAGCTGTCCAGTCCCGTGCAGACCTGTTCGGTGAGTTTGCTGAAGTAATCGAGCTGTTCCTCAGTGACCTGATCGCTGATGATGAGCGCATTGTCCTGATCGGCATTGAGCAGTTGCTCTGCCCGTGCCTGGGAACCAAAGCCGAGCCAGCAGAAGGGGACGGGCGCTTCCCCCAGCTCGCTCATTGCCAGTTCGATCAAGCGCCGGGTGACCGTATCGCTGATCGCCGTCAGAATGTGGCTGACCTGGTCAGCCGGAACGCCGTCATCGCTCCAGTGAACGAGAAAGTCGGGGACATCCCGCAGGACCTGTTTTATACCGTCAACGCACTCCTGACGCGAAAGGCGCTGCACCAGGTAGACGGGATCGTTCTGTCGCGCGGTGATCAGATCCGAGGTGGTGAGAATGCCGACGGTCTGGTTCCCACGTTGAACCGGAAGGTGGTGCAGGCCATTTCGGGTCATCAGAAGTGTGGCGTCGAAGAGCGTGCCTTTCTCCTCCACGGTGATGGGGTTCGGGGACATGATTTCGTGTATGGCTACACGGCCGTCGCGTCCCCGCGCCAATACCCGGGTACGGAGATCGCGGTCGGTGACAATGCCGACCAGTTGGTCCTTGTCCAGCACCAGGGCAGACGACACCCGCCGCCTGGCCATGATCTGTGCCACTTCGCTTACCGTGGCATTAACCGGTGTGGTGACAAGGTCTGTTGCCATGAGCCCCTTGAGGGGATGAAGCATTTCACCGGGCGACACCATACGCCTTGTGGCGCGGAACAATCGCCGGCTGCGTTGTCCGTGGAAAAAGCGATCAAAGTCGCGATGGCGACTGCGCAGGTCCTGATAGACTTCGCGGGGCAGAAAATACAGCAGGCTGTCTTCGATCAGCACGGCCCGGATGCCCGGTTCTTCCTGCAGCAATCCTGAGAGATTGAAACTTTCCCCCTCAGCCAGGCGATCAAGCAACTCATCTTCCTGGTTGCGTAACTCTACAGCCCCACTGCGCAGGATGCGCAGACCCTGCTCCGGTGTTTCCTGGTCAAATACGTGACCGTTTCGGAAATAGCCGATCTCCATCTTTCGTACCACCGCCTCGAGTTCGTCCTCGGGCAATGCACTGAACGGCAGTGTATGGCGGATAAAATCGGCTATGGCCGCAAGTTCGGGAGACAGGGTGTTTTCATCCATCAGCGGAAATCCTTGCCAAAGCTGGTCTGGTATTCAATGAAACCTGTTGTGGTTTCACCGTAATACAGTGCCCCCTGGGCTTTTGCAACCAGTCTCAGTTCAGCATCGGTGGATGGAGCCTTGTTCAGGGGCAATGTCCATTGCTGCCGGTCATCATCCAGATTGCTCAGGGCGCTGGGTTGTTCACCGTTTTCGTCATCCTGGACCCAGGCGGCTCGGACGCCTTCCAGAGGAAATTCAGACTTCAGATGGAGCACGGTGTCACCGGCCTGATTTTCACTGATCTGGATCCGGAGCTCGAAGTTCCCGTTTGAAAGGGTGCACAGCCCGCTTTCGTACCGGCAGTTTGACGCGGCTGCCAGCTTGTACTGGCCACCTTCCCGGGCAGTCTCAGGTTCCTCGCTCACGGCAAAATCCACTGCGAAGTAACCCAGTATAGCCAATACCGGCGCGACCAGCATGGCCGTGATGAAGTGTTTGTTGCTCAGCATGTGGAAATCTCCCGATCAGTTTGCTGATACTCGGGCGGGCGCCGTATGCGACGCCCGCCGCTGTTGCTTCGTCAATGCACATCCGGAGCCAGTCGCGCGCCCACAGGCACCCTGACATCATCCACCAGATCCTGAATGTATTGTGGTGGCGGTGCAGTGAGTTTGGACACAGTAATGGCTACGGTGAAGTTGACGATGGCCCCGACTGCACCGAACGCGTTGGGCTCGATACCGAAGAACCAGTTGGCTGGCATGGGGCCGAGGAAAGATGTGCTGTCGATAAAGAACACGCCCATGTGCTGGAAAACATACAGCAGATTGACGATGAGACCAGCCAGCATCCCGGCAATAACACCCTCCCGGTTGGCGCGCTTGTAGAATATGCCGAGCATCAGCGCCGGGAACAGGGTGGCGGCAGCGATCCCGAAGGCCAGCGCCACGGTGCCGGCAGCGAAATCCGGTGGGTTGTAGCCCAGATACCCGGCCACGGCAATGGCGCCGGCCATGGATATGCGTCCGGCCAGCAGCTCCTGTTTCTCCGATATGTTGGGTCGGAACACCCCTTTCAGCAGGTCATGGGATATCGCCGAGGAGATGGCCAGCAACAGCCCCGCTGCGGTGGAAAGTGCGGCAGCCAGCCCGCCGGCGGCGACCAGGGCAATGATCCAGCTTGGTAGCCCGGCAATCTCCGGGTTGGCCAGTACAATGATGTCCCGGTCCAGCCGCACCATCTCGTTGACTGTTTCGTCCGCCGAGTAATGGATGAGGCCATCGCCGGTCTTGTCCTCAAACTTGAGTAGCCCGGTCTGTTCCCAGTTCTTGAACCACTGGGGGCGGTCCTCATACGAAAGCGCCGTTTCCGGGCTGGTCCCCAGGGTGTCCGCCAGATTCAGCCTTGCCATGCCGGCAACGGCTGGCGCGGTGGTGTAGAGAATGGCGATGAACAGCAGCGCGTAGCCTGCGGAGGAGCGTGCGTCACGCACCTTGGGTACCGTGAAGAAGCGGATGATGACGTGCGGAAGACCCGCGGTGCCGATCATCAGGCTGAGCGTGTAGAAGGTCATGTTCAGACGACTGACCCCTTCCGTGGCGGTATATTCCCGGAAGCCGAGTTCGGTCACCACCTGATCCAGTCGATCCAGAACGTAGGTGCCGTTGTCCACCAGGGCCGCCCCGAGGCCCAGCTGCGGCAGGGCATAGCCGGTCATCTGCAGAGAGATGAAGATTGCGGGGATTGTGTAGGCGAGAATCATTACGCAGTACTGTGCAATCTGGGTGTAGGTGATGCCTTTCATGCCACCCATGACGGCGTAGAAGAAAACAATGATCATGCCGATGGTCAGGCCGGTGTTGTAGTCCACCTCCAGAAAGCGCGAGAAAGCCACGCCGGTACCGGTCATCTGACCGATGACGTAGGTGAGGGAGGCCAGTATCAGACAGATCACCGCAATGACGCGGGCGGTCTTCGAGTAGTAGCGGTCACCGATGAACTCGGGCACCGTGAATTTTCCGAACTTGCGCAGATAGGGCGCCAGCAGCATGGCCAGTAGCACAAAGCCCCCGGTCCAGCCCATGAGAAACACCGAGCCTTCATAGCCCATCCAGGCAATCATGCCCGCCATGGAGATAAAGCTCGCGGCCGACATCCAGTCCGCGGCCGTGGCCATTCCGTTGGCGACGGGATGGACGCCTTTTGAAGCAACGTAGAATTCCTTGGTAGAGCCCGCCCTGCAATAGATGGCGATACCGATATAGAGGGCAAAGGTGAGCCCCACCACAATGTAGATAAGCGTTTGCTGTTCCATGGTGAGGCTCCTTACTGTTCGGTGGGTTCGTCGTCGAGTTCTTCCACGCCGTACCTGCGGTCAAGGCGTGTCATGAGTCGTGCGTAGACGAAGATCAGAACCACAAAGGTGTAAATGGACCCCTGCTGCGCAAACCAGAAACCCAGTGGGTAGCCTCCGATCGCATAGGCATTCAGCTGTTCCGCGAACAGGATGCCGGCGCCGTAGGACACAGACGCCCAGACCACGATCAGGACAGCGACAATGCGCAGGTTGTCCCTCCAGTAGGCTTTTTTGAGTGCTTCATTCTTGAATGGCATGGGTCACTCCCCCTTTCTGCTGTTGTTGTCCGGTTTGCCGGTTACTACTCAGCATCAGGGGAGGCGCGGCGGTGTGCCATTCGACTTTGGTCTAAGGTGAGATAATTTGACTAAAAAACAAAAAGTTAGGGTGCATTAGACTATGGTCTAATACCCAGCTCCGTCAGCCTTGCCGACACTGACAGAGTCAGAAAGACCGGACAGACCACCGAATGGGAAGGAGGCAGCAATGAGTGAGCACTCGGTTTACCCGGTAGCGGATCATTTCCGCAGCAAGGCATGGGTAGATAAAGAAAGCTATGAAGCCATGTATCAACGCTCCATCGACGATCCGGAAGCATTCTGGGCGGATCAGGCCAGGCGCCTGGACTGGATGAAGCCCTTTACCCGCGTCAGGGATGTCTCATTCGCCCTGGATGATCTCCATATCCGCTGGTTCGATGACGGCACGCTCAATGCTGCGGCCAACTGCATTGATCGCCATCTGTCCGAGCGCAGTGGGCAGCCGGCAATCATCTGGGAGCCCGACGAGGAAAGCGAGCCCAACCGGGTCATTACCTACGCCGAACTGCACCGGGAGGTCAACCGCCTTGCCAATGGGCTGAAATCCCTGGGGGTTGGCAAGGGCGATGTGGTGACTCTTTATATGCCCATGATTCCGGAAGCGGCCTATGCGATGCTCGCCTGTGCGCGCATTGGTGCGGCCCACAGCGTCGTTTTTGGTGGTTTCTCACCGGAAGCCCTGGCCGGACGTATCGACGATGGTGGATCCCGGGTGGTCATCACCGCCGATGAAGCCCGGCGCGGTGGCAAGACAGTACCCCTGAAAAACAACGTGGATGAAGCGGTTTCACTGTGCCGGGAATCCCGTGTCGAGAACGTGCTGGTGGTCCGCCACACCGGTGGCGATGCCGGCTTCGACCCCACACGGGATCACTGGTACCACGAATGGGTCGGGCAGCAGTCCGACGACTGCGCGCCCGAGGAGATGAGCGCCGAAGACCCGCTCTTTGTTCTCTACACCTCCGGTTCCACCGGCAAGCCGAAAGGGGTTGTGCATACCACGGGGGGGTACCTGCTCTATGCGTCCCTGACTCATCAGTATGTTTTCGACTATCGTCCGGGGGAAGTCTTCTGGTGCAGCGCGGATGTTGGCTGGATAACGGGCCATTCCTATGTGGTTTACGGTCCGCTGGCCAATGGTGCCACTACTCTGATGTTTGAAGGAGTGCCAAATTATCCGGATATCGGCCGTATGGCACGAATTATCGACAGGTATCGGGTGGCAACTTTCTACACGGCACCTACGGCCATACGTTCGCTCATGGCCGAGGGGGACCGGCCGGTTGCCGGTGCTGATCTGAGTTCACTTAAGCTGCTGGGTACCGTGGGAGAGCCCATCAATCCGGAGGCCTGGCGCTGGTTCCACCAGCAGTTCGGCAAGGGACAGTGTCCGATTGTGGATACCTGGTGGCAGACAGAAACCGGCGGCGTGCTGATTTCGCCCCTGCCGGGCGCCACGGATCTCAAACCGGGCTCTGCCACCCGGCCGTTCTTCGGCATCAAACCGTCCCTGGTGGATGCTGATGGGCATTTTCTTGAGGGCGCAACATCCGGGGGGCTGGTGCTCACCGATAGCTGGCCGGGCCAGATGCGGACGATTCTGGGTGACCACAAGCGTTTCGCAGAGACCTATTTCTCCACCTATCCCGGTATGTATTTCACCGGGGATGGGGCCCGACGCGATGAAGATGGGTACTACTGGATAACCGGTCGTGTTGACGATGTGTTAAACGTTTCCGGTCACCGCATGGGCACGGCCGAGGTGGAAAGCGCCCTGGTCGCCCATGAGGCCGTGGCGGAAGCTGCCGTGGTGGGCTGTCCCCATGAGATCAAGGGGCAGGGCATCTACGTCTATGTCACCCTCAACCACAGCGCCTCACCCAGCGATGAGCTGGCTACGGAGCTGAAACAGTGGGTGCGCAAAGAGATCGGCCCCATCGCCACACCGGATGTCATCCAGTGGGCGGACGGTTTGCCGAAAACCCGGTCCGGTAAAATTATGCGCCGTATTCTGCGCAAGATCGCGGCCGATGAATTCGATCAGCTTGGTGATACCTCCACCCTGGCCGATCCTGCGGTCGTGGAGGATCTGATTGAGGGGCATCAGGTGGCGACCGGCCGCGCGGCCTGATCGCCCGGGAGGTCAACGGCGGGTATCCAGAGGGTGTCCGCCGTTTTTACTTTTGCGATTCTCTGGCAGGCACGCTAGTGTTCCGTGAATTACCCAAAGGGGACATCAGGGCTTGTCATGACCACCCTTATCGTTGCCGACGACCATCCGCTGTTTCGCACCGCGCTGCGCGATGTCACCCAACAGGCCATGCCGAATGCCAGCCTGGTTGAAGCCTCCAGCTTCGCCGAGCTGATGTCGGTGCTGGGGCGCCATGCGGACGATACCGCCATGGTGTTGCTCGATCTGCACATGCCGGGTGCCCACGGTTTCAGTGCCCTGCTGTTTCTGGTGGCGCATTACCCGGACCTTCCGGTGTTGATGATTTCCGCGAATGAGCAGGAAGAGATCATCCGTCGGGCGGCGGATCATGGGGCAGCGGGATTTATCTCCAAAAGTGCTGATACCGAGACCATTGCGGAGGCCATCGCGGCGGTGGTGCGGGGTGATCTTCGATTTCCGGACTGGGTGGATCTTTCACGCCCGGGCGTCACGGACGAGGAGTCCGGTGTCGCGGATGCGCTCTCCGAATTGACGCCCCAGCAATTCCGTGTGGCCTCCATGATCAGCCAAGGCCTGCTGAACAAGCAGATTGCCTATGAGCTGGACGTAACGGAGGCGACCGTAAAAGCGCATGTAACGGAGATTTTCCGCAAACTGGGAGTTCATTCCCGTACTCAGGCGGCGCTGAAACTGGGCAGTCTCGATTTGCCAGCGCCGGGCGACGTCAGCTGACATTCCAGGGGCTGACCTGCGATTGCGTCACGCCGGTCAATGTGAACCGGCGGAGTTCTGCTAATCTTATCTGCTGCCATCAACCAGCACTGGGTACCGATTATGCTGTCTGACACCCTGAAGGATTCCATTGTTGAAACGGCGCAACAGGTTGCCCGCAATGCGCGCCAGCGTTTCCTCAATCCGGAGACGCTGGTTCAGGCGGGGCAGACGCCCTATGAAGTGATTTATCGGGATGAGCCCGTACAGCTGCGCTATTATCCGCCACTGCGCGAAAAATACATTCCGGTGGGTGATGATGACAGCCCCCTGGAAGTGGCTCAGGAGAGCTTTCCGGTTCCTCTGATCCTGGTCGCGCCACTGGCGGTGAACATGTCCATTTACGACCTCTTCCCCAATCGCAGTCTGGTGCGTTATCTGCGGGCCCGCGGTTTCAAGCTCTATCTCGTTGACTGGGGGCAGCCGGGATGGGAGCACAACCATCTGGACATTGCGTCCTATTTTGCGGATTACCTGCCGGATCTGATGGACCGGGTGCGCGAGCACAGCGGCAGCGAGCAGGTCAGTCTCCATGGCTGGAGTTTCGGGGGCGTGTTCAGTTACTGCGCGGCGGCCCTTCGCCCAGAGCAAGTGCGGAATCTGGTGGTGGTCGGGGCACCCAGTGACTACTGGGCCAATGGGGCCATCGGCCGTCAGTACCAGATGATCGGTCAACTCCTGAATTTTCTGGAATCCCGGCTGGGATTCCGGGTGCACCAGACCCGACGCCGTTTCTGGCGTTCGCCGGGCTGGGCCAATGCCACGGCCTTCAAGCTCACCTCGCCGATCAGTAGCCTGCAGAATTACCTGGATCTGCTGCGCAACCTCCACTCCGAGGAGTACATTACCCGCAATGCCACCCAGGGGGCCTTCCTCAATGATATGGTGGCCTACCCCGGGGGTGTTATCCAGGACACCGTGCAGTATCTCTGGGTCGACAACTGCACCGCCGAGGGGCGTCTGCCCATGCACGATGCGCCGGCCACTCTGGCGGATGTCCGCGCGGATATCATGATGGTCTACGGTGACAATGACCCACTGGCAACGCCGGAGGCCTGCCGTGCGCTGGTAAATCATGTCAGCAGCGAGGATGTGGAGCAGGTGCTGGCGCCTGGCGGGCATATGGGTATTCTCTCCGGCAGTTCGGCGCCGGAGCGGATCTGGCCCCAGGTCGCTGACTGGCTGGCCAGGCGTTCGCTGTGACCGGAAGGAGCCTCAGCGCCGGCGCAGCAGCCGTCGGAGCATCAGCCTGAGCGCCGCGGATTCGACCGGCTTGGCCAGGAACAGGCAGTCCGCCTCCCGCGCCTTCTGGCGTAGCTCGTCGCTGTCGTCGGCACTGATGATCAGTGCTCTGGGGCGGTGATCCCACTGCAAGGCCAGGGCATTGATCGCGTCTATGCCTGTCTGGTTATCGTCCAGATGATAGTCCGCTATGATCAGCTCGGGTGGATTCCGTCGTTTCTCAAGCGCTTCCCGGAAAGAAGATGCCGTGGTCACCTGGCAGCCGAACTGGGTCAATACCGCCTGAAGGCCGGCAAGCAGATGGGGCTCGTTATCGATACAGAGCACATCCAGTTGCGCCAGGCGGGGGTCATTTTCCGGCACTCGGGTTTGCTGTGTCTCTTCCGCGTCGCCCAGGGGGACGGTCAGCGAAAACATTGAGCCACGGCCTGGGACGGAGTGGCAGTTCAAGGGGTGCTGCAGTAACCGTGCGATGCGCATGGCAATGGGCAATCCCAGTCCCAGGCCATGCACCTCGCGCGTGGCGTCATTATGCAGCCGCTCGAACTCTTCAAAGATCCTTTGCTGATCGTCGGCTGCAATGCCGGCCCCCGTGTCCCAGACCTGTATTTCCACCGCTCGGGCGTGCCGTCTGCAGCCGAGCAGGACACGGCCCTGGCGGGTGTAATTGATGGCGTTGCTGAGGAAATTCTGAATCACACGGCGCAGCAGATGCGGGTCGGTTCGGGCCCAGGCCCGGGTGGGCACGTGGTGGAGCTCAATGCCTTTGTCCTGCGCCATGATGCGGAATTCATTGACGAGGCCATCCAGCACATTAGCCAGAGGGATGTTTTTGATATCGGGTTCAAGCCGTCCGGAGTCCAGCCGTGAAATTTCGCGCAGATGGCTGATCAGTGTCTCCGCGCTGGCCAGAGCGCTGTCGATGTGGCGAAGTTCCGGCTGAACCGTTTCACCCTGCTGACGGATCAGGGTCGACGAAAGCAGGCGTGCCGCATTGATTGGCTGCAACAGATCATGGCTGGCTCCGGCCAGAAAACGGCTCTTGCTGGCGTGGACTTCGTGGAGCTCGCGTTCGATCCGGTCTCTCAGCTCATTCTCAGCCTGCAGTGAACGATTCGCCTCGGACAATTCGGCGGTCCGCTCGTGCACCCGCTGTTCCAGTGTCGCCTTGGCCTGTTCAAGCTCGACCATGACACGGTGATAGTCCGACACGTCGTTGTAGGCGGTAACGTAGCCCCCCGAGGGGATGGGCTTGCCGCGGATTTCAATCACAACCCCGTTGGGCAGGTGGCGTTCAAGGCGGTAGGGCTGGCCGCTGCGCAGCATCTGCAGTCGTCGTTCCACGGCACTTTGGATGTTTGCTTCATCAACGTGGGAAAGCAGGCCGCGTGAGGCGTTGTATTCGTATATGCGAGCAATGGGGCAGCCTACATAAAGCAGGCGTGGCGGGTAATCGAAGAGTCGCTCGTACTGCCCGTTCCAGGCCACCAGGTTCAGGTTGCGATCCACCACGCTGATGCCCTGTGGAATGTTTTCCAGGGTCGTTTGCAGAAGGTGACGGGAGAACTGGAGCTGCTCCGATGTACCGCCCATCAGATCCACAATATCTTCCATCTGAAGCGGAGTCTGGCGTTCCAGCAGGCGGATGGCCCGGTGGGCCGAGGCGGCACCAATGATGGAGGCAAGCCGGGACTCCACCGCGCGCACGACATACTCCGGTGCCCGGTCATGGGGCAGCAGGCGCTGCTCCTGGCGCTGCTCAAGCTCGGCCCAGAGTCGATTGGCCTCTGCTTCGCCCAGTACAGGCTCAACCAGTGCGTGCAGTTGTTGGATGTTGATGTTGGTGGGCGTCTGTTCCGGGTCTGTCTCGTCACCTTCGTCAGCGAGTTCCATAAACGCCTTGGCCTGGCGACGATCCATGCGGCCGGGAACGGATTGTTGTGAAATGACGATGAGGCAGAGGATGTTCAGTCCCAGACTCCAGAGAACGCCATGAGTCATGGGGTCGAGGAAGGCTCCGGTACCGAATAGATTCTCTGGCCGCAACCACTCCAGGCCGCCCGGTCCATATTGAATCCAGGCGTTTTCGGGGTTGGCCAGAACGGGCAGCATGAGCGTGTAGAACCAAAAGCTGATGCCAACCATAAGCCCGGCCAGAACGCCATGACGGTGACTGTTTTTCCAATACAGGCCCGCCACCACCGCCGGCATGATCTGGGCGCTGGAGGTGAAGGCAAGCAGGCCCATGTAGGTCAGCCCTTCCGTAAAACGTGCGGACTGCTCCAACAACCATCCCAGCGCCAGAATCCCGATGATTGCCCCCCGGCGGACAAGTTGCAGTACCTGTCCAAGGTCCCCGCGGGGAAGCTGCATGCGATCATGAATGCGCAGATAGAGGGGGACGATCAACTCATTGGAGATCATCAGCGACAGCGCAATGGTGGCGACCAGCACCATCGCCGTGGCTGCAGACAAGGCGCCGACAAAGGCCAGAGCGGTCAACCAGGAATTGCCGGTGACCGATGGCAGGGCCAGCACGTAGCTGTCCGCCGGGATGGCCATGTCACCCAGGAACAGTCGGCCGGCCTCCACCAGGGGCAACACGGCAGCCGCGAACAGAGCGAGATAGAGCGGGAATGCCCAGCGCGCCCAGCGCGCCGAGCGTTGATCATGATACTCAACCACCAGCACATGAAACTGGCGGGGCAGGACGATGATGGCCATGGCACTGACCGCCA
>SLIH01000017.1 GCA_007135745.1 Halomonas sp.
AATACAGCGCTCCAGTGATTACTACGAAAGCCAGCTGCGACAGGTTCCTCCCCGGGTCGTCCATGCGACGGGGCATCCCACTGCCCTGCCGTTGGCAGGGATGCTTTCGACCAACATCAATGCGGAAGTCATGGAGCCAGACTGGGTGCTGATCAATGACGGCGACGTGCCGGAATCCAGCGCCTGCTATGCCCTGGGTGCCGTGCTTTGCGATGCCGTGGAGGTGACTTCATGAGGCAGGAAGTCAATCTCTACGCCGATGATTTTCGTCCGCGCCGGGAATGGCTCACGCTGGAGCAGCTGGCCGCCAGTGCCGTGGCCGTCATCGTGCTTGTGGCGCTGGCAGCGCTGTTGCTGCAGCTGTCGTTGAACTCATTGCGTGACGAACAGCGGGAACTGGAAGCGGACGTCACTGAGGCCCGCACGCTGGTGACGGAGCTCGACAGCACGCTGCAACAGCGCAGAGAGGACGTCGCTCTGGCTGATCGCGTTGATCGGCTGGAGCAACAGGTGCGTGATCGCCGGCGCCTGTTGAGCCGTGCCGACGAAGTCACCCAGGCGACGCGGGAGGGCTTCACCCCCTACCTGCGCGGCGTGGCCCGTAATTCATTTGAAGGCCTTTGGTTGACGGCCATACGGGTGAATCTGGTGCGCGGTCACGTAGGACTGGAAGGGCGCGCGCAGGCGGGAGGTATGGTGCCCGAGTATCTGCAGAAGCTTCAGACAGAAGACGTCTTCGAGGGACGTCGCTTTGCTCACTTCTCCATCGACCGGCCGGACGATGATGAAGTGCTCGGGTTTGCCGTGTCCTCGCGCCGACCGGGTGAAACGGAGGGCAGGCCATGAATGCTCTGCGTCAGCGTTGGCAGCAGTGGCGAGAACAGTTTGCGGGGATGGCGCAACGTGAACGCATTCTCGTATTTGTAGCCGTTGCCGTGGCGTTGCTGTTGGGGGGCTGGCAATTTATCGTAACGCCGCTTCTGGCGGAGCGTGAGGCTGTGGCAGACCGTATTGCCTCGCAGCAGCAAGAGCTCCAGTCCCTGCAGCAGCAGACGGAGACATTGAGTGCTGAACTTGCCGCGGATCCCAACGAACAGCTTCGCCAACGGGCGAGGCAGTTACAGCAGCGCCTTGATCGTCTGGATCAGGATCTGGAGGAACTGACCACCGGGCTGATAAGTCCTCAGGCCATGGTCGCGTTACTGCGTGAAATGCTGGCGGAGCACGACGGGGTTCGGCTTGTGGCGGTCAGTCATGAGGATCCGCGTTCGGTATCGGTTGCCGGGGAGGCGCCCGCCGAGGGTGAGGGGCCCACGGGGCTTTTCGCCCATGGTGTGCGGGTGACCGTGACCGGGGAATTTGGCGATATCTTTGCCTATCTGCACGCGCTGGAGAATCTGGATGAACGCCTGGGGTGGCGCGCCATGCGGTATGAGGTGGAAGCCTGGCCAAGGGCCCGCGTGGAGATCAGTCTGCAAACCCTCAGCCTATACGAGGAGTGGCTTGGTGTCTGAACGAATCCTCACAGGCCTGGTGATGGGGCTGGCGTTATTGCTGTCGGGGGCGGTCGCATCGGAGACGCTGCGCGACCCTACCCAGCCGCCAGAGCCGGAAAGAGCGGCTCCGTCAGGACCAGCGCCACTGGATATGAGCCTGGATTCCATACTCACATCCAATGACCGGCGGGTTGCGGTCATTAATGGCCAGGCGGTGCGCGAAGGCGACCCTATTGGCGATGCGCGGGTGCAGCGTATCGGAGAAGACCGCGTGCTGCTGCAGATCAATCGCACAACTCGAACCCTTACGCTGGACGGCACCCCTTCGGTGCGCCAGCCGTAGCGCAATGGGCTGACTCATGATGACACGACAAAAGAAAATCTGGCTGATACTGGCGATCACCGCATTGGTGACGGGTTGTGCCGGTAATCCGATGATGCAGACGGGCAAGGCCACATCGACGGACAGTGCCGAGGCGATCGAAGAATCGCTGGATGAGGCGCTGGAGTCAGCTCGCGATGAGGATGCGCGTGCGCCCGACAATGTAACGGATGCCCTGATGCCAGGCATGGACGAGCCAGCCCGGCCGCGGGATCCGGAAGAAGAGCGGTTCAATATCCGGGCCCGGGATCTGCCCGCGCGGACTTTCCTGGAAAGTCTGGTTGAAGGTACGCCGTTCAATGTCGTCGTTCATCCGGAGGTGAGCGGGGCCATCTCCATGCAACTGGATCAGGTCAGTGTGCCGGAAGTCATGGAGCTGGCCGCTGACATGTATGACCTGGACATAGAGCGTCAGGGGCGTCTCTATCGGGTGCGGCCGGGGGGGCTCCAGACCCGTGTTTTCCAGATTGATTACCTGCACATGCTGCGTACCGGCGGTTCCGAAACCCAGGTGCGTTCTGGGCAGATTACCTCCAGTGGTTCGGATCAGGGGTCTGGCAGTCTTATGGGTACCCGGATAACCACTGAAACCCGTTCCGATTTCTGGACGGATCTCAGGGAGTCACTGCGCATGATCGTGGGTGAAGAGGACGGTCGTCGTGTGGTGACCACGCCCGGCGCCGGCATGATTGTGGTTCGCGCCCAGGGTGATGAGCTGCGCTCAGTGGAAGATTATCTCCGCCGCATGCAGCTGATTTCCAAACGGCAGGTGATCCTTGAGGCACGGATACTTGAGGTGGTGCTTGAGGAAGGCTACCAGCAGGGCATTGACTGGGGCTATGTGGATCAGATTTCCAGTCGCGGCCCCAGCGCCTCCATTGATACCGGCGTTACCGGTCAAAATGTGGGACAGAATTCCGATGGCGGGGTCTTCAGTACGGCCCTGCAGATTGGGGACTTCTCAACCCTGATCAATCTGCTCGGACGCCAGGGGAATGTTCAGGTCCTGTCGAGCCCGCGGATTTCCACCGTCAATAATGAAAAGGCGGTGATCAAGGTCGGCAGTGACGAATTCTTCGTTACCGACCTGGATTTCGATGACCGTACCACGGCAACGGCAGCCGATACGTCGCGCTCGACTTCCGTGGAGCTGACGCCTTTCTTCTCCGGCATTTCGCTGGACGTCACACCCCAGATCAGCGAAGACGACACGGTCACCCTCCATGTTCATCCGTCGGTGAGCGAAGTGGAAGATCAGCAGAAACTGATCACCATTGGGGATCGCGACGTCACGCTGCCATTGGCTCTCAGCACCGTCCGGGAAACGGACAGTGTAGTCAGTGCCCGCAGCGGACAGATCGTGGTGATTGGCGGTCTGATCCAGAACACCAGCGAAGAACAGACATCCGCTGTGCCGTTTTTCAGTGAACTCCCCATGATCGGGGAGCTGTTCAAGCAGCGGCGCTTTGAATCACGTAAGAGCGAACTGGTGATCCTGCTTCGCCCGGTTATCGTTGATGAGGATGTGGTCCGGGAAGACGTCAGTGGCAGCCGAGAGCGTGTGCGCGCGCTGCGTGAACTCATGCAGAGCCCGGAAACGACGGTACCGCAGCCTGCTCAGCCGCAGAGTCGGTAGGGATTGATCATGTACGAGGCGTTTTTCGGTCTGGAAGAACCTCCGTTCTCGCTGACGCCCAATACCCGTTATTTTCTCCGCGCGGACAGCCACCGTGAAGCGTTGGAGATGCTCCTGATCG
>SLIH01000383.1 GCA_007135745.1 Halomonas sp.
TCACACGGCTGAGGAACTGCTCCTGGACGGAACCGGAAAGCACAGCCACGCGCTTTCCGGAGAGGTCTTCCAGCCGTTCTATTGTCAATCCGCGTGGTTGGTATATCTGACTCCATGCCTGTGTCACGGGCACGGTGTGGAAATTGAATCGCTCCTGGCGTTCCGGTGTCAGGGCAACATCCGGCATCAGGTCCAGCTCGCCGGCTTCAAGCTTATTCAGGCAGTCGCTCCAGCGACAGGGAACGTACTCAAATCGCCAGTTTTCTTCAGCGGCGATGGCGCTCAGAAGGTCGACGAAGAATCCCGCAGGCTGTCCGTCCTCGTCGGTGTGTATTTTCGGCTCGTTCTCATAAAGCCCGACGCTGAGTGTTCTCTCGGGTGTCGGTTGGGTGTCAGGCAGGAGGGACAATGCGGTGGCGGCCACGAGTATGAATGCCGCGGGCAGAATAAGCAGTCGCAACAGGCGATTATTCTTTGGTTTTCTGGTGTCGCTCATAGGCTGCATGTCTCTCGTGTGGGCCGTTGCCGAATGGTGGCCCCACGTCTTAACACGGGATGACGACTGCTTGATGAGAAAATGGAACAAGGCTTGCAGTCAGCCCTTCGAACCTGAAGTATAGCCCGTTGAAGTAATAGAGTGTGTTGCAATTGTTGCGGCGTGTAACAGGCCTCGAGGCTGATCGCTTGCCCTGGGTCAGGGCAGAAGGATCCCTGTGTCCGGCCATTGAAGCTGGTTGGAGTAATCCTGGTAAATGCTGGTGTCGTCGAGCTCGGTGCTCGCCTGGTTCAGGGATTCGAGTAGGTGTGTATCGTCTCGGCGGATGGCGAAGCCCGCGTCAATGTCTTCCACCTTTCTGTAGTGGATCAACCGGTCAGTCTGTTTGCGCATCTCGCTGACAACTGCGATGCGCTCAAATGCCACGGCATCAATACGTCCCGCAAGCATCATGCTCACCAGGTTTGGTAAAGCCCCTTCGATAATGCGGAAGTTCCCTTCCGGAAGCAGTTCATGGAGAAAGTCGGCGTTGCCAAAGGGGGTTCCTATCACATAGGTGGATTCGCTGTTTTTCGGCAATACCGGTTCATCGAGGCTGAAGGCATCCATGCGGGTGGGTACGGTGTGCTCCAGTTCTTTTGCATACTCATAGAAATTCCCGGTTTCCAGGCCGTGAGGGGTGTGCGCAATTAGATCCAGATCCCCCGCCGAGAGGAGTAGCTTGGCCCGGCTGTAGGGCATGGTGGAAACCTGCAGTTTAAAACCGGCCCTATCCGCCACCGCTTCGAGCCATTCAATACTATAACCGGAGCCGTCCTCCCTGATTAAGGGAGGAAAAGGCTCCAATCCTACCCGCAGTACGTTGGTGTCTGCCTTCGCAAAGGCGCCCGGCATGAACACCAGGAGCATGACCACCAGAAACCATAGCTGCGGTCGGGTCTTTTGTATTGAGGAATTCTCTACGCTCATGTCATTAAGCGTAGCAAGTGATTTCGGTTGCGCCCGATTTTGTCGCTACTGGCTACTGGAAGGGGCGTCGGGGATCAGCGCTTGAAACCGCTGCCAGAGCAATGCCTATTTGCTGCTATACTTGGTTGCAAAATATGTCAGATGAAATGTTATGAGCTCACTGTTGAACCCTGCCCAGAATCTGATGGGAAGGTTGAGCTACGCCCGAAAGTTTCAGCTTGTCTACCTGTTGGTCATGGCGCCGCTGATCTATCTTGTCGTGCAGCTTCTGGTGGCAGACTTTCGGGCGCTGCAGACCGCAGATCGGCTTCAGCAACGGGTTGGGGTTCTGGGGGAAATCAGCGGCTTCATTCATCGGGTCGAGCAGATGCGTGACCTGGCGCCGATCTATGCCCTGGCGGGCGAGCACGACCAGCCCCGTAAGAGGTACCAGGCCGCCAGGCTTGAAGCGATGGAGCGTTTTGATGCCATAGGCTCTGATTACAAAGGGTCGACCGCACTGCTGACCAGCATCCGGCAAGGGCTGGAAACCGAAGAGCCTCTCACTCCTGGCTCCGAGGTCTATCAGATTGAGCAGGTGTTTGAGCAATCCCAGCAACTGGTGCGCAATGCCTATGAGTGGCGCCAGCTGGTGGCCAGCGAGGCGGGCATGATGGCAGTGGCGGATGCTGAGCTCAATGAACTCCGCGCGGTATTCACGGATACAATTCCCAGAGTGAGGGAGGTTGCGGGCAGAGGGCGTGGCTATGGCGCCTATTTTCTTTATCGGGAATTTGTAGACAGCAGCTCCGTTTTCATCATGGACAATACCTGGGAGCGGATGGAAAGCGATATTGGTCAGCTCAGGGTCGAAATCCAGGATAAAGGCAACGAAGCATCGAGTTTTGTTCGTCGTCTGGCTGATGGTCTCGGTTCCATACAGGGCCTGTTTGATGCGGAGGTGGTACAGGCGTTTGACCTGACAACCGATTGGGATGTTTATTTTGATCAGACGAGCGCTGACATCGACTCCATTCATGCGACGGAAACCGATCTGCTGGAAGTGCTGGATGCCCGCCTACAGGATAATTACCAGAACATGCGTCATTCGCTGCTACTGCACGGGGCCAGTCTGGCGTTGATTCTGGGCGGGGTTGCTTACCTGCTGGGTGGCTTCTACCGATCGGTCAGGCTGACCATAACGGACCTGCGCGACGCGGCCAGAACCGTTGCCCAAGGGGAATATGACCAAGCTATTCAATCGGGTACGCGCGACGAATTGAGTCAATTGGCAATGTCGCTCGACGATATGCGCATCGAACTCAAGCGAAGAGAGGCGGTTTTGCGCGATTTCAGCCTGCGGGATGGCCTGACAGGGCTGCGCAATCGTCATTTCTTCGACGAAGCCCTGGAGTCCGGGCTACGCAGGGCACGGAAACAGGGTTCGGCCTTATCGCTGTTGCTTGTGGATCTTGATTACTTCAAGTCGGTCAACGATGACTATGGTCATCTGGCCGGCGACGCGGCGCTCAAGCAGGCTGCCTCCGCCTTCGAGCTGGTTTTCCGCAGGGATGAGGATGTGGTTGCCCGATACGGCGGTGAGGAGTTCACGGTTCTGCTGGTGGGTGTGTCAGCGGAGCTCGTTGGAAAGCGTGCCGAGCAGCTTCGGAAAAAAATCGAAGAGATGGTCGTTACCGTGGACGATCATCGCTTTTCGGTCACTGCCAGTATTGGAGGAGTCACTCTGGTGCCCGATAGCGCAACGACCCCCCATGGCGTTATCCAGATAGCCGATTCTGCTCTTTACGCTGCCAAGGATAATGGAAGAAATCAGGTGGTACACCGATGCTCCTGACAAGCCGCTTGCCGACCTTTGCGATGGTTTTGCTGCTGTATCCGGGGTTGTTGCCAGCCGCAGGGCAGACGACCCCATTTGGCAGCCCCGTCTCCGGAACGCCTGATGGCACCGTCCCAGCCTGGGGCGGTGGTCTGGAGCGCATTCCGGAGGGTTATGAGCCCGGTGAGTTGCATGTGAGCCCATTTCCGGATGACGAGCCGCTGATGGTTATTACTGCGGATAGGGTGTCGGATCTTGAAGACGGATTGACCGTTGGCCAGCTGGCTCTTTTTGATGCATACCCGGAGACATTCCGGATGAATGTCTTTCCCAGTCGGCGAACCCACAA
>SLIH01000461.1 GCA_007135745.1 Halomonas sp.
GGATCACGAAGCGGATGTTCAGAAAGAGGCCGTGCTCGACCAGGGGGAACTGGATTATCTTCTGGAAGCCGCCAACTTCGCCTTTCCGGATACCAAACTCCGTGCCTCGGATCTTATTTCCAGCTGGTCGGGAGTCCGGCCCGTTGTTTCCCCGGGCGGCCCACAATCGAAGACGAAACCTTCCAAGGAAAGCCGGGAGCACTCGATATTTGAGGATCAGGGCGTGATCAGTGTAGCGGGTGGCAAATTGACCACTTTTCGTCTGATCGCCAGAGAGGTTCTAAGTAAAGCGGAAAAGCATCTTCCCGTGCGGCGTCGCCCCTCCCGGCGTAATACCGAAAACGATCGGGTTTTTGCGCCGGCTGAACCCAAAGGGCGTCCGCGAGGTGTTGGTGCCCGGCAATGGTATCGGCTGCAGGGACGTTTTGGTACGCGTCTGCCCGAGGTTCTGGCCGCAGGGCCCCTGGAACCCGTAGGTGAAACCGATACATTGATGGCGGAGCTCGTCTGGTCCGCAAGGAACGAAGCGGTTATCCATCTGGATGATCTGATGCTTCGCCGCACCCGCCTTGGGCTTCTTCTGCCCGAGGGTGGTCGTGGCTGGCTGCCGGCTATTCGTGAGTATTGTCAGCCCGTACTGAAGTGGAGTGATGAAAAGTGGCAGCAGGAAGTAGAGCGTTATCTTGAGCTCTGGCATGAGTCATACAGCCTGCCGCCGGTTTCGGCTGAAAATGGGGCCGCGGACACAGCATGACGGATGAACCGCTGATTCTCGCCATTGATAACGGCACCCAGAGTGTTCGAGCTCTATTATTTGATGCCCGTGGCGAGTTGGTGGGCAAGGGCAAGGAGGAAATCGAGCCCTATTTCTCCCCCGAGCCAGGCTGGGCGGAGCAGGACCCGGAATACTACTGGCAAAGCCTCGGGCGTGCCTGTAAGCGCCTTTGGGATGAAACGAATGCCAGCCCCGAGGCGGTCCGGGGCATTGCCGTAACCACCCAGCGGGGCACCGTCATCAACCTCGACCGCGAGGGCAGGGTGCTGCGGCCGGCCATCGTATGGCTGGATCAGCGTCGCGCGCCCGTGGACGAGCCCATCGGTGGGCTCTGGGACCTCGCCTTCCGGCTCCTTGGTCTGCGGGGAACCATCCAGCGACTTCGCGAACAGACCCAGGCCAACTGGCTCAAGGCCATGCAGCCCGAGATCTGGGAGAAAACCGACCGCTTTATCCTGCTTTCAGGCTACCTGAACTGGCGGCTGACGGGCCGAATGGTGGATTCCACCGGCAGCCAGGTGGGCTATATTCCTTTCGATTACAAACGCCACCAGTGGTGTCGTGACCGCGATATCAAGTGGCAACTGATGCCCGTGAAGCCTTCAATGCTGCCGGAACTGGTTCATCCGGGCGAGCCCATGGGCGAGTTGACTCGTGAGGCGGCGGAGCACCTGGGCTTATCCGAGGGCGTTCCGGTTTTTGCCGCGGCTTCGGACAAGGCCTGTGAGATTCTGGGTTCTGGCGGTGTGTCACCCGATATCGGCTGCATGAGTTACGGCACCACGGCCACCATCAACACCACCAACCAGCGCTATGTTGAGCCGGCTCGTTTCCTGCCGCCCTATCCAGCGGCGATGCCACGCCATTATTCCAGCGAGGTCATGATCTACCGGGGCTTCTGGATGGTGAGCTGGTTCAAGCGGGAGTTCGGCCTGCGCGAGCAGCGCATTGCCGAGGAGCGGGGCATTGCACCGGAAGTGCTCTTCGACGAACTGGTTAACCGTGTACCCCCCGGTTCCATGGGCTTGATGCTGCAACCCTACTGGTCTCCGGGAATCAGTAACCCAGAGGCCAAGGGCGCGGTAATTGGTTTCGGGGACGTCCATACCCGGGCCCATCTTTACCGCGCCATTCTGGAAGGCTTGGCTTATGCGCTGCGTGAAGGCAGGGAACGATTGGAGAAGCGCAACGGGGTAGCCATCAGAAAACTGAGGGTTGCCGGGGGTGGTTCCCAGAGTGACGCCGCGATGCAGCTTACCGCTGATATCTTCGGCATCACCGCCGAACGGCCCCACACTTATGAAACCTCCGGGCTCGGGGCGGCCATCAATGCTGCCGTGGGCCTCGGCTGGTATGACGATCATGAAAAAGCCGTACAGGCCATGACCCGGGTGGGAGACCACTTCAATCCGGATCCGGAAACCAGCCAGCTATATGATCGGCTCTACCGGGAAGTTTACACACGGATGTACGACCGGCTTTCACCACTTTATCGGAAGATTCGGGATATTACAGGGTACCCTGAATAGCGTTCAGAGATCTGATCTGCCCTGGAGCCCAATGGCTTTTCGGTTATGGTGTCAGTTCAGCGGTAAAGTCGGGAGGGCTTGAGACACACCGACCGGAAATCCAGTCGGTGTGTCCAAGTGGCAACACTGCTGATGCTCGACGGTGCTTCAGTCGAGGGCAGCCCGGTTGATCAGTGCTTCAACTTTCCAGAAACGCGAATCCGCCACGTTGATATCAAAGCGCACGGTGAACTCATCCGCCTCGGTTGTCAGCGAACAGGCTTTGGTTGTCCGTTCACTGGTGATCGCACGAATGGCGGGCAGTTCCGTCAGCTCGACGTCACAGGTAGAAGCGCTGGTACAGGAGCTGAACTCCGTGATGGATCCACCGGTGGCCTTGGCCAGGTTTTCCATGTTGTAGTACGGAGCTGAGGCACTGAGGCCTGTTGGATTCCAGATCAGGTTAACGCTTACCCCATCCGTCGCAAGCTGTTCTTCGAACTCAGCGGGCTCGGGTGGATACCAGGGGCTGTCCGGCTCAAGTGTTGTGCCGTTGAGCTGACCATTATCTGCACTTTCCGACGTATGTGAGGAATTGTCGCCAATGGAGATGATCACTCGTCCAGCATCTTCACGCCACCGGACTTGTTCATGCAGAAAGTCAATGGAACCGAGGAAGTTTTCGGGTCCATCACCACCTGCTCTTCCGCTACCTACCCAGTCACTGACTTCGCTGAAGAACGTCTGGAGGGCACTGGCGTTCAGAAGCCGTGTTCCCGTATCGGGCCTTTCCGTTGAGTCAAAGCTCGGTGGTTCGCCCAGTGTTCCGCGGGAAATGCTGTCTGTGAACGCCGACATGTCGTCGCCGCGCTTGGTTGCGTAGGCGTCGCCGACGGTAATGCCAGCGAAGCGAACGTCCAGGTCCGTCAGCTCGTTTGCAAAGTCCACGATCTCATCCGCGAAAACGCCAGCCGCGCCGCCCATGCTTCCCGTGGTATCGAGACTGATGCCGACATCATAGCGATCGCCCAGTCCGGCTGAACCTGTCGGAATATCTGAGCAGGAAAGGGCTGTGGCTGTTGCCGAGACACTCAACGGAACCATGCCAGAGGACGTGACGTCCCCTTCTTCGACTTCAAGGTTCTCCAGCTCCGGTTTGACGATGTCTCCGTTATTTTCGACACCGCTTACGCGGATGCCGAGCTCACCGTCGTCCGCCGTAAAAAACCCGACAGAGGGGTTGGATTCTTCGGTACTGTCAAAACTGATTTTTGAAGCCTTGAATTGACCCGCAACTGTCTCTTCGACGACTTCTTCGTCGTCGGAAGAGCTGCTACTGCTGAAAC
>SLIH01000236.1 GCA_007135745.1 Halomonas sp.
AACATCAAAGAGCCCGGCGGCTTCACGGGTATGTTGATGCTCCTTCTTGATACCGGCGGGAAACTGAACGGGCATGCTGTAACCGGCAAAGGGCACCATGCGCCCACCCAGCGCCTCGTGAAGGGACGTCAGCGGCGTGGTTTTCAACGTTTCTTCAGCCATGATGGGGTCTCACCTGTGTCGTCAGCGGTAATTGCATGAGCTCTATCATGCATAAAGAGATACGAATTTTCCAATAGGAAACTTTATTTCCACTATCAGCCTATGCGGTCACCCAAAGCACCTCAGCATCCTCTTCGCTCAGCGAGACCAGCACATGTCCCATGGTGCAGTCGTAATAGGCGGAATCGCCGGCCTGCAAAGTGACCGGTTCATAGAATTCGGTATAGAAGAGAATGGTGCCAGAGAGCACATAGAGGAACTCTTCCCCGTCATGTCGAACCCATTCCGGAAAGTCCTCGAAACTGCGAGCTCGTACCCGGGTGGTGAACGGCACCATCTTCTTCTGGCTGAGCTCCGTTGCCAGCAGCTCATGCTCGTAAGTCGCTGTGGGGTGTGGCTTTCCTTCACCGCGGCGGGTGATGTCGCGACGCCCGCTGGGCTTGACGCCCGGGCTGGGTTCCGTGAAGAGCTGCGGCAGGTCGATGCCAAGGCCGTTGACCAGCTTGCTGACCACCGAGAAGGTGGGCGAGATCTGCTCGTTCTCGATCTTGGAGAGCGTTGACCGGGCCAATCCTGTCAGTTTGCTCGCCTCTTCCAGGGTCAGGTTCTGCCCCAGACGCAGCTCCTTCACACGCTGCCCCAGCCGCAGCGGCTGGACAACGGCTTCGCTCGCATCGGCGTGGGTGACTTCCAGGGCCTCGCGTTGTTTTTCGCTCATGAATCAGGGCTCTCCGGACGGTTTCTTGATCACAATTCGAGTATCACAACACCCGAGAAACAACACAAGCATTATAAGCCCCTTTGTTTCCGATAGGAAATTTTTGTTGTCTCCATGAAAATCGATTGGTAGTCTTACGGTAACCCGCACGAGTGCTCGGGATTCGCAATTCACCAGTCGACGAGGGTCCAGTCATGACAGCCACCCCAGAGGAACTGCTCTACACCGAAAGCCACGAATGGATTCGGGATAATGGCGACGGTACCGTCACCATGGGCATTACCGATCACGCTCAGAGCCAGCTCGGCGACGTGGTCTTTGTGGAACTTCCGGAAGACGGTCAGGCCTTCGAAAAAGGCGACGATCTTGCCGTGGTGGAATCGGTGAAATCCGCCTCCGACATCTATTCCCCCGTGGGCGGAACCGTCGAAGGCGTTAACGAAGAGCTTGAGGACGCCCCCGAGACCGTCAACGAAGACTGCTACGGCGGCGGCTGGATGGTGAAACTGAAAGTCGACAATCCCGATGAATTGCAGGGACTGCTGACTGCCGAGCAGTACGCCGCTCATATCGCCAGCGAAAGCTGAGGAGGTTTTTTGATGAATGCCAGGTCTTCCCTGACAGACGCCACCGTTGCACAGCTCACGGACCGTCCGTTCAGCGATCGTCACATCGGTCCGAATGCCGACGACGAAGCCGCCATGCTGAGTCGGCTGGACATTTCGTCCATTCAGGAACTTATCCGGCAGACCGTGCCGGAAGGCATTCGCATGGATGGCGAGCTGGCAATGGAAGACGGCCTGTCGGAAGAACAGGCGCTGGCCGAGCTGCGCGCCGTCGCCAGCCGCAACCAGGTTTTCCGCTCCTTCATTGGCCAGGGCTATTACCCCACCCGAATGCCGGCGGTCATCCAGCGCAACGTGCTGGAAAACCCCGCCTGGTATACCGCCTACACGCCCTATCAGCCGGAAATCTCCCAGGGCCGCCTGGAATCGCTGGTGAACTTCCAGCAGGTGGTCATGGACCTCACCGGACTGGACCTGGCAAATGCCTCACTGCTTGATGAAGCCACGGCCGCCGCCGAAGCCATGTCCCTGTGCCGTCGCGGCAACCGCAAGAACAAGAGTGATGTGTTCTTCGCGGCCGACGACCTGCACCCGCAGACGCTGGATGTGCTGCGCACCCGGGCTTCCCACATGGACATTGAGCTGGTGGTGGCACCGGCAAACGAGATTGAGAAACACGAACCCTTCGGCGCCCTCTTCCAGTACCCTGCAACTACCGGCGAGATCCCGCCGCTGGGGGAACTGGCTGAAAAGGCACGCGAGAAAGGCGCCATGGTGTCTGTGGCCAGCGACCTGCTGGCGCTGATGCTGCTGCGCTCGCCCGGTGAACTGGGTGCGGACATTGTATTCGGTTCCGCCCAGCGCTTCGGCGTCCCCATGGGTTACGGCGGCCCGCACGCGGCCTTCTTCGCCACCCGGGACAAGCTCAAGCGCCAGGTACCCGGCCGCATCATCGGTGTGTCCAAGGACAGCCGTGGCAAGCCCGGCCTGCGCATGGCCATGCAAACCCGCGAACAGCACATCCGCCGTGAAAAGGCCACCTCCAACATCTGTACCGCCCAGGCGCTGCTGGCCAATCTGGCCGCCTTCTACGCCGTCTATCACGGCCCGGAAGGCCTGCGGAACCAGGCGGAACGTGTTCATCGCCTGACCGCGATTCTCGCCCACGGCCTGAGCGCCGGTGGCGTGGAGGTTCCCGCACGCTACTTCGACACCCTGACCTTCAAGGCCGGTGACGAGGTTCACGAGCGGGCACAGGCAGCGCAATGCAACCTGCGGCGCCTGCCTGATGGCCGTGCCGGGGTAAGCCTGGACGAGACCTGCACCGAGGATGATGTGGCCATGCTGCTCGATATCATCCTGGGCGAAGGCCATGGCCAAAAAGTCGAGGAACTGGATGCCGCCATCGTGGGCGGTGCGGAAACCGGCATCACCAGGGAAATGCGCCGTGAAGACGCAGTCCTGACCCATCCGGTATTTAACCGCTACCACAGCGAAACCGAGCTGCTGCGCTATATCCGCCGCCTCGAGAACCGCGACTATTCCCTGGTTCACGGCATGATCCCGCTGGGCTCCTGCACCATGAAGCTCAACGCCACGGCCGAGATGATGCCGGTTTCCTGGCCGGAATTCGCGGAGATCCATCCCTTTGCCCCGGCCGAACAGGCCCAGGGCTACAAGCAGCTACTCGACGAGCTGGAAGAACAGCTGCGGGAAATCACCGGCTATGACGCCATCTCCCTGCAGCCCAACTCCGGCGCCCAGGGCGAATACGCCGGTCTGCTGGCGATTCGCCGTTACCATGAAGCGAAGGGCGAAGGGCACCGCGATGTCTGCCTGATCCCCGAATCCGCCCATGGCACCAACCCGGCCTCCGCCGCCATGATGGGCATGAAGGTGGTTATCGTCGATTGCGACAGCGACGGCAATGTTGATCTGGACGATCTCCAGGCCAAGGCAGAGCAGTACAGCGACCGCCTGTCCTCGTGCATGATCACCTACCCCTCGACCCACGGGGTCTACGAGGAATCGGTCACCAAGCTGTGCGACATCATCCATGAGCACGGCGGTCAGGTGTATCTCGACGGTGCCAACCTGAACGCCCAGGTGGGCCTGGTGCAGCCTACACTGGTGGGCTCGGATGTCTCCCACCTGAACCTGCACAAGACCTTCGCCATCCCTCACGGCGGTGGCGGTCCCGGCATGGGTCCGATCGGGGTACGCAGTCACCTGGCGCCCTACCTGCCCGGTCACGCGGAATCCGGTGATGCCACCGGCGCGGTATCGGCCACGCCTTACGGGTCTGCCGGCATCCTCCCGATTACCTGGATGTACAACCGCATGCTGGGCCGTGAAGGCCTGCGTCGCAGCACGGAAATCGCCATTCTCAGCGCCAACTACCTGGCCGAGGAGCTGGCAAAGGATTACCCGATTCTCTATCGCGGACGTAACGGTCGCATCGCCCACGAGTGTATTCTCGATCTGCGCCCGCTCAAGGAAGCAACCGGAGTGACGGAAGAAGATGTGGCCAAGCGACTGATGGATTATGGCTTCCACGCGCCGACCATGTCCTTCCCGGTGCCGGGTACGCTCATGATTGAGCCGACGGAATCGGAATCCCTGGAAGAGTTGGATCGATTCGTTGAAGCCATGCGTGGCATTCACCAGGAAATCGATAAGGTGGGCAGAGGGGAATGGCCCGCGGATAACAATCCGCTGTGCCGAGCGCCCCATACCCAGGAAGATCTGGTCGACGAATGGGACCGGCCCTACAGCCGTGAACTGGCGGTCTTCCCCAGCGAAGCCGTGCGTCAGGCCAAGTTCTGGCCGGCGGTCAATCGCGTGGACAACGTGTTTGGGGACCGCAACCTGGTGTGCAGCTGTCCCAGTCCCGACGTCTATCGCGACTGAGGCCTTACCGGCCGGACACCCTCAGGGGTTCCGGCCGGAATCTCCATCCTCCCAGACCGCAACACCGTCCACCCAGGTCTGAACAACCCGCGCAAACGCCTGTGACGGATGATCGCTGAGTATCGCGAGATCCGCCGGAGCATCCACTGCGAGACCCGGCCCCGGTTCCCCATGAATGGCATGGTAGCCACCACTTGAGTAGGCCGCTACGGCATCCTCCAGGGTGATGGCTTCGTCCGCACTGACCACACGCCCATCCGGTGTACGCCGTGACACGGCCATGCCAATATTGGTGAGCGGATCCAGCGGCCCACAGGGGTTATCAGACGACAGCGCAAGAGGGACACCGCGCCGCTGCAGGGAGGCGGCCGGCAGACAGCGCAGCCTGGGCACCACCCGGGTATCCAGGAAGGTCTCGCCGAAATGGCCAAGAAAACCAGGCTGGATCGAGGCGACAGCACCACAGTCCGCCACCGCATCCAGTTCCTTCTCGCCCAGCAGCGTCAGGTGCTCCAGGGTCGCATTGCGGATGCCGGCCACGCGAAGCCCCCGGCAGGCACATTCCGTGGCGTGATTGCCCAGAGCGTGGATTTTTGGGCGCACACCGTCGCTGGCCAGTCCGGCGAGCCGGTCATTCAGGGTCTGCTGCTCCATACGCAGATACGGAAGCCAGACCTGCCCCCGCCGATAAACCGCCCGATAGCGCAGAAGATCCCGCACGGGACGAAGGTTTCCCTTCAGCGCCTGGACCATGGCGCCTCCGGTCATTTCCAGCGCATGCAGCGGCGAAAGGCACATGGCGCACTTGTGGGCCCCATCCAGAAACAGCTTCGCACTGCGCGGCCCTTCCCCGCAGTGGGGGCAGAGCTCCAGTGTGTCACCGGGGTTCATGAAGCTGTCACCCGATACGCCTGACCAGGACAGCTTCAGCGGGGTGTTCTCCGCCAGGCGGGCCATGGCACCGGAAACCGCCAGCGGAATGCAGGGATCATGGGCCCGGGTGATCCCCAGGGCCAGATGGCGCTCGGCTTCGGCGGCAAGCAATTGCTCATGGCCGTATTCCCCCGAATCCCTCGCCAGACCCGACAGGGCGCATTGGAGGGCCCAGGCACTGGCACTCTCCCAAAGCAGACCCGTTCGGCATCCCCGGCGGTACTCGATGTCCCCCGGACCGGAAACCCTCGGCAACTGTCCACCGAGACGCTCAAGACCACTGCCGGACAGCAGCCCCCGATGCAGGGATACATCCATGATCAATACCGGACGCGCTCCCGAAGCGAGCTCCAGCTCATCGGCATCGGGCATGCCACCTTTCCAGAGATCAAAATCCGCACCCATGGCCAACACCCAGCTTTCCCGGGGCCGGCTCTGGGCGTGACGGGCCACCGCCTCAAGCACCTCGGTGCGCGAGCCCCAACCACTTCCATCGGCGGCCTGGGGCAGCCAGGCGCTTACGGACAGGTGGGTGTGGGCGTCAACGAAACCAGGCAGCAGATGCCGACCTGCCAGATCCCGCACCTCCACAGCCTCGGGCCGAGGCTCATCGGCGCTGCCCATGGCACTGATCCTGCCATCCGCGATCGCCAGCCACCCCCGCTCCGCCCGGGGCGGAACGCCAGCCCAGATCATGGCGTTGTCCAGAACGATGGTATCTCCCACAGCGCGCCCTCTTGCCTGAATGCCCGTCAGGGTACAGAATTGTACTGACTGGTCAGTATATTCCTACGCCATCCGAGAACATGCAACCGCAGAGAGGATGGCTACCGATACATCAGCAGGGAGTTCCGCCCCATGGTTCGGATTGAATTGAAACGACGGAAACTGCTCAAAGGCGCGGTTCTGGTTGCGGGTGCGGCGCTCGCGGGCTATCAGATCGGGCGGTTACGATCCCCTGGCGATCCCTTCCCGGGAGTTGGTCCGGAACCCGACACCCTGGTTTTCACCCGCCGGGAAGCCGCGCTTCTGGAACACATTGGGCGTGCCATCCTGCCTTCGGGAGCACCCTGGCCTTCCCTGCGTGACGCCGAGGTGGTGCAGCGCCTTGACGAGGAACTGTTGTTCACCGACGACCACACCCGCAGCGAATTCAGTCTGGCCCTGCGCGGTGTGGAAAACCTTCCGCTGCTGTACGGCTATTTCGACCGCTTCCAGCACCTCGCTTTGGACGACCAGCGTGCCGTCATGGAACGAGCCGAACAGACGCGGTCCGAGTTGATCCGGGCCGCCACCAATGGGGTTCGCATGGCCATCAACCTCGTTTACTTCGGCCACTCCGCCACCTGGTCCGCAATCCAGTATGACGGGCCCTTCGCGCAACTTCCCCAGCATCTGAGCCAACAGCGCACTTTTTACCGCTCCCTGCAACAGGAGGCACAGCCATGAAACCCGGCATCCATGAACAGCAGGATCTGCAGACACTGCACGCCTATACCACCCAGGTCTGCATTATCGGCAGCGGCTGCGGTGGGGCCACCCTGGCCCAGCAACTGGCGAAGAAAGGCCTGGACGTGGTGGTTCTGGAAAGAGGCGGTTATTACCCGCCGGAGAAAATGGATCAAAACGAACTCAATATGCAGGGCAAACTGTATGGGGGCCGCGGACTGGATACCACCAGCGATGGGGGCAACACCCTGCTCTACGGCAACAACGTGGGCGGCGCCTCCGTCCACTACTGGGCGGACAGCTACCGGACGCCGCAATACAAACTGGACGAGTGGCAGGAGCAGTACGGAGTCCGCAATCATCAAACCCGGGATCTCGAGCCTGCCTTTGATGCGCTGGAGAGAGAAATCAGCATCCACGAAGCCCCGGATTCCCTGTTCAACCCCCTCAACCAGCGCTTTCGCCAGGCCAGTCAATCTCTGGGCTGGCATGGTCACCGGGTGCCCCAGGCTCGCACCCATTGCCAGAAATCCGGCCACTGCATGCAGGGCTGTATCTATGGCGCCAAACAGGACCAGACGGTAACCCACCTGCCGGACGCCATTGAGCACGGGGCCAGGGTGTTCGCCGACTCGAGGGCCGAATCCCTGAGTTTCGAGGGGCGTCGCGCGAAGCGGCTGCGGGTCAGCCTGATGGACCGCAAGAGTAACCGTCCCTCGGGCCAGGAATACACCGTGGAGGCCGATGTCTTCGTGGTGGCGGCCGGGGGCTTCAGTTCCAGCCACTTCCTGCTTCGCCAGGGATTGGGAGACGACCTCCCTGCCCTGGGCCGGCACTTCTCCATGAATCCGTCCACCATGGTGTATGGACTGTTCGAGGAGGACATGCGGCAATGGCGCAATATTCCCGCGGCCTGGGGCGTGGACGAGTTCCTGCAGCGCCAGGAGGATGAAGGCCGTTATCGGGAAGGCGGTTATCTGCTTATGCCCAACCAGATCCACCCTGGCGCCCTGGCGGCCACCCTGCCGCTCAAGGGAGAACAGCTGGGTGAGTGGATGGCGCAGTTTCCGCAGTTGGCGGGAACCATCGCCTGGATGGACGACATCCCGGAGGAGCTCGGTGAGATCCGCATGCGGCGTGATGGCGGTCGCCAGGTGCATTATCCCTATGGCGCGCTGACCCGTCAGGTGCTGAAGGACTCGGTTGCCAAACAGCTGGAAATGCTGTTCGCCATGGGCGCCCGCAAGGCCGTGATTTCAGGTCACCAGGCAATGATGTTCAACAGCATGGATGATATGGCGCAACTGGACGACCTGGCCACTGGTGGCGGCGGGCTGATCATGGCCTCCCCCCATCCGGGCGGGGGCTGTCGTATGGGTGACGATCCCGCACAGTCCGTGGTGGGCTCCGACCACCGTGTTCACGGCTATGACAACCTGTTCGTCTCGGACAGTTCGGTCTTCCCTACCAGCAGCGCTCTGGATCCCAGCCTCTCCATCATGGCCTTCAGCCATATGGCAGCCAACCACGTACTGGAGACGTTTTCTTGAACAGCACCCGTAACGCCAAGACCCGCACGGGCGAGAAGACCCGCCTGCGCATTATCCAAGCCACCCGGGAGTTGATTGGCGAGCAGGATCTCCAGTCGTTGCGCCTGGATCGCGTCGCCGAGCGCAGCGGCGTCGCCAAGAGCAGTATCCTCTGGTATTTCGGCAGCAAGAACGGACTTCTCCTTACGGTGGTGGAGGATGTTTTCGAATCCGTGCAGCAATGGATCGCCGGTATCGATGAGAACATCAGCGGACGGGCCTGGGTGGAGGAGGCCCTGGACCGACTGGCGGAAGGCTTCGAGCAACACCCGGAAGCCAATGCGCTGCTGATCGCTTTTATCGTGAATCCCACCATGGATCCGGAGATCACGGAGCGGGTGCGCGAGCTTTACCGTCAGTATCGGGCCTTTATTCGCCAGGCCATGGCGAACCGGGGCCTTGAAACCGACGAACAGTGGGCCGGCACGCTGCTGGCGCTGATCGACGGGGTTTTCCTGCAGTGGTATCTGGAGCCGGAACGGGGCTCCCTGCGCGAGAGTCTGCGCGCCCTGCCCCGCCGTCTTTTCCCGGAGAGTTCAGAGTTGCACTGAGCGCGGGTCCGGCTCAATCCCGTCCCGACGGCTTACTCGACGCCAGAAACGATGCAGGGAGGGCGGCTCCCTGGAAGCCGCAAAGGTCAGCATTTCTTCCTGCCATTCCATAGCCAGACGATCCGCTGCCTGCAACGCCTTGATATCAGGCACCGGCGCTGCCAGGTACTCGAACATGGTTTTCTCATATTGATCAATGGCCTGGCGAACCATCCCCCGAAGCCCGCGATCACCCAGCGCCATGCGGTGGAGATGTTCATGCTGACGCCAGAAAAGCGCCGGATCTTGCTCCTCTGGATGCGCCAGCACACTGAATTGACCGCTGAAGGCAGCCGGTCGGTATATGGACAGACAGGGCGCAGAGGTGCCTGTGAACACCACGGTCTGTCCGGCCGGTTTGAGCCGCGCAATCATGGAGCCGGTGGTCTGGGAACGCCGTACGGGGCCGGCGGCGTGCATGCACACATCCGCATTGCTGCCCTTGATGGGATCATCCGAACGGTGCCCGTGCATCCTCAGATGCATTGCCATCCGCCGGAACGTCAGGTGATCCCTGGCTGCGCCGAGACAGTGCATTCCCAGAGCGCGTCGCCGGTGTGCCCCCGCCAAAGTGGGCATCAGGCGGCTATCAAAGGTACGGGCAAAATCAAGCTGTTCACGGCTCACGCGCTCAGATGCCAGATCGTAGTCCTTGCCGAGCGTCAAGGCATTTGAGATCGCATAGGCAGACTGCACCCGCTTGGCGGCCCAGTCCCGACCGGCGGTTTCCAGTACCCAGGCTTCCCGGGGATCGGCCACAATAAAGCTGTTGTCGTAGTGAAAAGATTTGTCGTGGTATCCCGCCGGTCCACCCTGTCCGTGGCGCTCCAGCAGGCCCGTGATGACATTCACCGCGGCTTCCGCGCTATCGGCCCGCTCCAGACCCAGGCGAACCAGATCCATCCCCAGCAGCGCAGGTTCGGAGGAAGTGCAGCGGGAAAATATGGCCTCGTTACCGATGCACACGCCATGTTCGTTAATGCCCATCTCCGCGCCCCAGCACCAAAGGGGCTTTGAAAGCATCACGGCGTTGCGGTCCGGTACCTGATCAATGCGCAGGTAGGTGGTTTCGAGCACCGGGTTATCGTCGTCCCGTATGGCAGGAATACGAATCACAGGTTGCGGCTCGTCAGGCTCGCGGTCGGAATTCTTCGCAAACCATACGCCGTCCCTGGTTACGGCCACCTGAGTGTCACACATACATCCCTTCCTTTTGCCTGGCCCGGCCTGCTTCCCGGAGCCCATCCCACAGACATGATAAGTGAGCATTTTTAATCTCGCGTGAATATATTGACCTGCAGAAGGAGAAATTCCAACCGATACCACCACCCCTCCTGCCGGGATCACTGAAAATCCATGCAGGGTTTCATTCATTTCAGTACCCAATCATCCCCGCGTATACTGGCAAGCAGATGAAGGCAGCAGACACCGCCGCAGGAGATGATAAGACATGCCCTCACTTCAGGATCAGTTACTGAAGGCCGGTCTGGCCGATGAAAAGAAAGCCAAAGCCATCAAGAAGCAGAAAAAAGATCAGGCCAAGCAGCGCAAACAGCAGCCCAAAGGCACCCAACAGGTCAACGAAACCCGAGAGCGGGCCCGCCAGGCCCGGGAAGAACAGGCCGAGCGGGACCGGATGCTCAACCAGGAGCGGCAGGAAGCAGCCCATCGCAAGGCCATCCAGGCTCAGATCCGACAACTGGTGGAAACCCATCGGCTTGAGCGCAGGGACGGTGAAACCCCATACCAGTTCGCGCACGGGAGCAAGATCAAGAAACTCTATGTGACCGAACAGATGCTGGACCAGCTTTCAAGGGGGCGACTGGCGGTTGTGTGCCTGGAGGGACAGTACGATGTGGTACCGGAAGCCGTGGCCCGAAAAATCCAGGAGCGTGATCCGGAAGCCGTGGTGGTCCTGCATGAACGCAAGCAGGATGACGAGGCCACCGAGGATCCTTACGCCGGTTTCGAAATCCCCGACGACCTGATGTGGTAAGCACAGGCCGGCTTCAGCGCGGAGGTTGAAGCCGGCCTGCCTGCACGCACTCAACGCAGCGCGACCGCGCTCTCCAGGCGCGCCATGTCATTGACCACCTGCCAGCTCCCCCCACGGCTGCTTACCTTCTGCTGCCAGTCGGCCAGCCGCTGCTGGTACTGCTCGGGATCGTTATTGTCGCTGCGCTGGCGCTTCACGTTGACCGCCACCACTTCGATGTCGTCCAGCTCGACGCGGATGTTGCGGTTGATTCCGGGGGGCAGATCCTCATGCAGATCGGACATAATGAACAGATGCTTCTTCCCCGCATCGACTTCCCGCAGATAATCCGTGGCCAGCAGGACCCCGCCGGTGACGTCACTGTGATAGCTGGGCACACGAAAGCGATCCATGAAGTCCTGAACCTCGGCCTGGAACACCCGCTTCTGTTGGCTGGCCACGCTGGGCCGGTGATCGAAGGTGGCGCGGGCGATGATGTTGCGCTCGCTGAAGCTGCTGTTATCAATGAACCCCACCGCCAGTGAATCGCCGCTGTTGAGCTCGGCCAGCAGATAGTTGGTCAGCAGCTGCGCCTTCTGTCGCTCGCCGGCATATTCACTGGAGATGTCGATCAGCACAAAGGCCGCCCGGCTGTGGTTGGTGGGCTCGCCACAACCCACCAAGAGAAGCGTGAGCACGGCAGCGAGGACCAGGCGCATCCGGACAACGGATGCGCGACAGACTGATTGAAGGTTACGACTCATCATGGCTCAGGCCTCCCCGGTGGTGAGTGGCAGATTGTCGGCAATGGGTTCTTCCGCTTTCTTGGGGGCGCGACGCGAGCTGCGAGTGGGTGGCTCAGAGGCGTCCGCGGGTTTCTCTGCCGCCGTTTCACGGTGATACCGGACCATCCGCTCAATACTCAGCGGCACCATGATGAAGAGGTCGTACAGGCTTACCAGCATCTTGCTCAGATGATTGGCCATGCCACCGACCATGCGCACCGTTACCCGGAGAACACGCAGCATCCAGAGCGCGATCAGGCCCAGCACCGTGCGCGCGGAGTGGATGAAGGACTCCAGCGGAATACCCACAAAGGCCAGCGCGAACGGCAGAATGAAGCCCAGCGCCAGCTGCCCCAGGGAGGGAATCCAGCGGAGCTGCGCCTCGGCCACGGCCGCACCGGCAAGCGATTGCTGCAGGGCCTCCCGGTCCAGGGCGAGCAGATCCCGCATATAGGCGAGCGAAGCTTCGATGCTGGCGAAGATCACCAGAATGGTGAACGCGGCAATCGCCATGCGTTTGCGCATTCTGTCATCCAGGCTGTGGATGACCGGGAACAGGCGGGTAATGCCCAGAGCTTCCAGCAGGAAGAGCCCCATGCTGATCTCCACCATGATGATCACCAGCGCGGCGATATCCGAGGTACGGACGGAACCCATGTAGCTGGCGCCCCCGACCATTTCGGACATGGGCATGGCAATCAGATGGAAGTTGATGATGCCGCCAAAGGCCGCAATCACCAGCACCAGACTGGAGATGAAGAACTGGGTCAGGGAGGATGAGGTCAGCGAGTTGACGGACTTGTCTTCCGCCTTGCGCATGGCTTCGTATTCGCCCATCTGGCGGTCAATGGTCCTGGCGCGCTCCTCCAGACCGGTAATGGTTTCCTGCACCTTGTTCATGGTGCCGCCCAGGGCACGCCAGTGCGGACGCATCCCGCCGAGGATCTTGTGGCGCTCATTGGTGCCTTTCTGGTAGGCCTTGAGCGTCTCCTCGTGGGAGTTCTCCACCACCTCCTTGATGTTTTCCAGGATGCTGGCCACGGCCGGATCACCGGTGCTGGGAAGGGAGCCGATCGTCGTCATCACTTCCGACCAGGCGGGCGGCAGAGGCGCGTTGTCGGTCGAGGCGTGGTAATCCTCCTCGATTTTCTCCAGCGTCTCCGCCAGCTTGCGATGCAGCGCCGGATACTGGCTCAGATCCCGCTCGACAATATTGTTGACCCGATTGAACTCCCGCTCGATGGATTTCTCCATCGCTTCCCGACCTGCGGCCAGCAGCACGTCGCGATTGCGCGCCTGAACGCGTTCCTCGAGTTGACGGATGCTGGCGCTGGCGACCCGCAGGGTGCCATGGATCGCACGCCCGGTGCTGCGCAGCAGCTGGTGGGCGTGGGGACGTCCCGCATAAAGCAGGGTAATGCTGATGACCAGCCAGATCGCCAGCGATAGCGCCGGCGACTCGGACCAGATGTAGAAGATGTCAGCCAACATAGTGCTCTCTCCCATGTTGTTGTTTGATTCATCTCCGACAGGCACCCGCCCGCCGGCTCGACAACTGGAGTATCCGCAACGCTGGTGAAAAATCTGTGAGTGAAAAATGCGTGGAAGGATCTTTTGTAGCTTTCTGTAGTCGGCGAATCAGCCCGAATCCCTGCTGCTACACTTGTTTAATGTCTGCACAACCAAACCGACCGGCAAGGCATGGAACATGGCAACGATCTTCTGGGTTGAAGACCAGACACACTGGGTGGATCGGTTCAAACCCATACTGGAGGCGACCGAATTTGACGACCGCCCCACCGAAGTACAGGTGTTCAAGTTCGCCGAAGCCGCCTGCCAGCACATCCGCCTCACCGGCCCGGACAAGGCGCCCGAACTTGCCCTGCTCGATGCCAACATGAACGGCAACGACGCCGCCGGCTT
>SLIH01000275.1 GCA_007135745.1 Halomonas sp.
ATTCAGGAAATTTTCGGCTATACCGGCCCCCGGACATCCAGGCGTTTCCAGATTGAGGACGATGCGGAACATCGAGAGGTGCTTGCTGGACGGCGCATTCTGTTGGTCGAAGACACACCCTTCAATCAGGAAATCGCGCTGGAATTTCTGAATCAGGTCGACTCCATAGTCTCCGTGGCCCAGAACGGCGCCGAGGCGCTCAAGAAACTTGAGAGGGAACCCTTTGATCTGGTGCTCATGGATTGCCAGATGCCGGTAATGGACGGCTTTGAAGCCACCCGACGCATTCGCCAGCAACTCGGGTTGCGCGAACTGCCCATCATTGCCATGACCGCGAATGCCATGAAAGGTGACCGGCAGAAATGCCTTGATGCCGGCATGGACGACTACCTGAGCAAACCGGTCGTCCAGCAGACACTCTATCAGACATTGGCCGGGTGGCTGCGTGGCGGAACCGACCGTCCCGAAGAGCCACCGGGCGAAGCACAGAATGCCTATGACCGCGAAGAAGCTCTCAGGCAGATGGGTGGCGATGAGTCCATGCTGGAAACCTTTCTGAAGCGTTTCCGCGAAGATCATGCAGACGCAGTGGAACAGGTTATCAAGGCCCTGGACGAGCAGGACCTTGAGACAGCACACCGGCTGGCCCATAGCCTCAAAGGCATGGCCGCAACACTGGGCGCCAGAATCCTCAAGGCCAACGCCGAAGAGCTGGAAGAGGCCATTGCCGCCGGCGCTGTTTCAACCCACCTGGAGCGCTTGCTGTGCAGGGTCGATACAGCACTGCAGGCCTTCCTGACACAGATCGAAAAGACAACGGAGGAATCATGATGGATGCTCCCAACCAGGAACATGAAGTCAATGAACTCGGACCGGATTCGGAATTCACACGGTCCGACGAAGTCCAGGACGTTACGCTCCTGCACGGCACCTATGCCGACATTCTATTCGTCCTGCTGCCCTTCTCCGTGGTGGCGCTTTTTCGTGCATGGAATCAAGGTTTCGAGCAAGTGCTGCTGAGTTACGACCTGGCCATGGCAGCAGGCGTTCTGGGAGGATTGGCGGTGGTGAAATTCATCATGGGCATCATGATTGATCCAACCATGAGCCGCCACCGGGAGTGGATCGTCTTTCTGGTGGCCGGAACGGTCTTTCTTATTCTGGCTCCAGGGCTGATGTTCAGTGTCATGATCCTGCTTTCCGACCCTGTCCCTCAATGGGTGATGTTCGTGCAGCCACTACTGGTGGTTCTGGCAATCGGGGCATACTCTGGCGCAGTAACGGCCACCCACAGGATGCGCAACAGAAACAGCAATTCCCCATAACCAGAGCGCTGGGATAAATAAAATTGCGAAATTGTTTGACGGGGGCCCTGGAAAAGCGTACTTTTCTTTTCAGCAAGATCGTCAAGTTTGTGCAGCATTGGTTTCTAGAACGTCCTTCCAGGTACTTCCAGCCATAAAGCTCCCCTGATTTGATTTTCATTGCGAATCCGAGCGATTGCTCATTAATTGTTTATTTAAGGAATGGCTATTATGGCTACAGGTACCGTTAAGTGGTTCAACGAAAGCAAAGGCTTTGGCTTCATTACTCCGGAAGACGGTGGCAAGGATCTCTTTGCTCACTTCACCGGGATTGTCGGTGACGGGTTCCGTACCCTGACCGAAGGCCAGACCGTGTCCTACACCGCCGTTCAAGGCGAGAAAGGTCCGCAGGCTTCTGAGATCACACCGGTCTGAATTCAGGTTACCCTGAATGAAAAGCCCCGCTCGAGAGAGCGGGGCTTTTTTTGTGCTTCAGAATCCATGCCCCAACAGGCCCAGACTCCCCAGAACGATCAGGTAACCCGCCACGATATAGTTCAGCAGTTTCGGAAAGAACAGAATAGCCACACCTGCGGCCAGCGTAATCAATGGCGCCACTTCCAGATGAATCGTCATCGCTTACTCCTTTATCAGTCAGTACTCGGACAACGCCCCATGACTCCATTCAGCGAAGCCATGCAATCCCGCGTTTCAAGAGTCACAATCCAACAGGCTACGAAGGGTCCGGGATCGGGGCAAGTCATTTAAATTGATTCTCGATTAACGTGCCGTCACCGATTGGACAAAACTCCAGTCCGGACGACATCTACGTTTTGTCTCAGTACAGCATCCCCGAAAACACTTTCCCGTCATGATATGGTAATACTCAGATCTCCAAGCCAAGTCGTGATCAGGGAGCCCCAATGAGCCAGAACCACAGTCCGGATGTGGCCAGTTCCATACCCACTCGGGTTCGGCGCGGGATACTGCTGGGCGTGATCCTGCTGGCAACGAGCTTTCTCATATGGTCACCCGTGAGCCTGGACACCGTACTGGAGTGGGGACGATGGGTGGCTTCCCAGCCTGCCCTGATTGTGATCGTTATTATTTCCCAGGCCATCCTGTTCACCTTTGCTTTACCGGGCAGTGCATTCTTCTGGGTGGTTGCTCCCTTTCTCCACCCCGCCCTCTCGGTTCCCATCCTTGTGCTGGGCAGCACGCTTGGCGCTCTGGGCGCCTACTTCTTTGCCCATCGCCTGGGGGGCGATTGGCGCCCTCGACACGGGGCCTGGCTCGTTGACCTGGTCGCCAGACAGGGTGACTTTTTCACGCAATGCGCCCTGAGAACCCTGCCAGGATGTCCGCACTGGGTTGTCAGCTATGCCGGAGGCATACTGAGACTCCCACTCTTTCCTTTCATCGTTGCGGCCATCATCGGCCTCGGTGTAAAAACCGCCGTCTATGCCACTGCGGTATACGGCGTCACCTCGGCCGCCGAAGCCGAAAAGGCATTCGGCATCTGGGATTTCATTCCCTTGCTGCTGATGGTTGCCTTCCTTCTGATCGGCAGCGTCTTCCGGCAAAAGCTCAGCACGAAAGTCGACCACGAAAGCCACCACTAAATCTCCAGGTCCCTGTCGATTCCTGCCTTTTCCCTGCTGCCAGCTGTCAGCAGACCAGCCCCTATGCAAAAACACAATGAACCATTTGCAACGTAACAACGTCTCACGTACTGCAACGTTCTGTAACAGACCCAGAAGACAACACGAATAACGACAACAGGAGTACCATTCCATGAGTCATCGGATTCTGTCGCTTTCCGGTGTGTTGGCGCTTTCCCTGACAACTGGCTGCCTGGACACTGGCAGCTCATCTGCCCCTGACGGGGAGCCGTCAAACCAGCCGCTGCAATCGCCCAGCGGCCAGGACTATCGCGCACACGTCCGGCGCACCTCCTACGGCATCCCCCACATACGAGCCAATGACTTCGGCAGCATGGGCTACGCCTATGGTTACGTGCAGGCAGAAGACAACCTGTGCCTGCTGGCCGAGGACACCCTTACCATTCGCGGCCTTCGCGCCCGATACCTGGGCGGTGACGGCGAGTACGTTATTCCCGCTAACGGTGTCGTCACCAACAATACCGACGCCGACTTCTTCTGGCGCTCAGTGATCACCGAGGAACGGATCGATAACTTCCGCAGCAGCAGTGATCCCGAGGTTCTGGACGCGTCCCTGGGCTTTGTTGAGGGCTACAACCGCTATCTCAACGAGATTCGCGAGGGCGAACACCCTGGCCGCCACGCCGAATGCCGGGA
>SLIH01000401.1 GCA_007135745.1 Halomonas sp.
AATGACTTCAGGATTATCGCGAATATAACACAGGCGCTCAGATAAGCGCTGTTTCAATTGGCAACTGCACGGACAGAGGACAACCCATGCTGCGAGCCGTTACCCGCGCTTTCATTGCTTTGCTGATTCTCAGTATGACTTCTGTGGCAGGCGCCGAAAACGATGAAGAAGAACAGGAACGACAGCCCTCCACCTATCTGGAACTGACACCTGATTTCGTAGTCAACATAGGAGAACCGGATGCCGGTCGTAACTTCCTCAAGGCAGAGGTCACACTGCGTTTTGAAGGGGAAGAGCGGATGGAACGTGCACAGGCGCACGAGCCCTGGCTACGGCATAAGATGGTCATGCTTCTGAGCGGGCAACCCATTGACCGGGTCTCAAGCGCAGAGGGTCAGGATGAGCTCAGGGGCGAAGCGCTCCAGAGACTGAACGAGCTACTGGAAGAGGAAACCGGAGAACCGCTGGTACGGGAAGTCCTATTTCCCAGTTTCATTACGCAGACACGATAACAGCCCCGCCGCGCGGAACCAGGCAAAGCAAGCGTCCTGCAATCCGAGGTCAGGCAATATAGGCTGTCTGCTGATATTCCATGCTCATCTCAGCGCCATCTTCCCAGCCTGCTTCCCAGGCTGCGATCACCACATCGCTGTGGTAAGGACACTGGTCGCACTCCATGTGCATCAGACCCGCCATGTATCCCTGTCGGTATGCTTTGTTGAGTGATTCCAGGTCCCACCCAAGACCTTTCCGACTCGCCACGACAGTTCTCCCATTGGACAGGTTCCGTGCGTTCGCCCCCATGGCGATGCACTTAACAACATTCTGTTACGAAAAATAACAGGCTCTGGATGGGGCGAACAAACCGGATGATGACAACTGTGCGCTGCTGCCGACCCACAACCGTAATGGGATCACAAAAAGCCACCGTTCGGGCCCAAAACCCGCTTTCCGGGTGAAGGCGCGTACTGACGCGAACCCTGAGTCGTAAAGAGGAAATATCCCACCGGCGTGTGGAAACAAAACGGCGCTGGAAGGAGGGATGAATACTGAACAGTCGTATACAGAATAGTCACTGAACCGTCACGTGTCGGCGAACCCGCAAGATCCTGGCCGTTCAGTCATTGAGATAACGTTCCAGAAAAACCTCAAAGGACTCCGTTTCCGAAGCCTCAATCGCCGCCTGCTCTTGCAGCGATTGACGGGACAAACGCTCCATTTCCTCACGGCGTGAAGGCCCCAGCCCGCATTCTCGAAGACCGGACTGCTGCTCCACAGCCTGCGCCATGCCCCATTGCAGCATATCCTGCCCACCTTCGGCCATGGCACTCAAAAGCCCGGCTGAAGGCGTTGCCGCAGGGTCCTCTAACTTCGAACGCTGCACAGCGAGCGCACGGCGGTAGGATTCGGTATCAGGCAGCAACTCAGCCAGCACGTCCAGGCGATCAAGTACCCGCAAGCCTTCGGACGGGACAGAACGTCCTCCGCCACAGGCCGCCGGCAAGCGAAGATCGCCGGCGCGGCCGTTGCGGACCACATCCTGAAAGGCGTTATCGAGGCAATCGCATTCGCTGTCACTGACCAACGGACTGTCATCCACCAGACAGTCAAGCAGAAACAGGTCCAGAAAATCGATCTGCTCCGCGGTTACGCCAATTGACGAAAAGGGGTCCAGGTCCAGGCAGCGAACTTCCACATACTCCACACCACGATGCTCAAGCGCGTGCAGAGGCTTTTCCCCCGGCTCCGTGGTGCGCTTGGGACGGATGGGGCTGTAATACTCGTTTTCGATCTGGAGCACGCTGGCATTGATCTGGATGCGCTCGCCATCCCGGAACAGACCAATCTTTTCATAAGCCGGCCAGGGCGTATGGATGGCCCGGTCGAGCGTTTCGGTATAGGTCTCGAGACGGTTAAAACAGATATCGAGTGAAGACTGGGCATGGTTGTGGTAGCCCAGATCACTCATGCGCAGAGAGGTGGCATTGGGTGCGTAGAGGCTCTCCCGCGGCCAGGGTTCCAGCTTGTGACGGCGCCCGGCCACGAAACTGGCATCCAGAGCCGGCGAACAGCCAAACAGGTACATAAGCATCCAGGAACGGCGCCGGAAGTTTCGGATCAACCAGAAATACTGTTCGGTGCGAAAGGTCTGAAGTGACTGCTGATCACCCAGCAGCGTCTGCCAGCGGCGCCAGAAACTCTCCGGCAGGGAAAAATTGTAATGGGTGCCGGCAATGCTCTGCATGACCCGCCCGTAGCGCTCCGCCAGACCCCGGCGGTAGACGGTTTTCAGCATGCCTACGTTGGAGCTGCCGTAACGGGCAATGGGTATGCTGGCATCGCCCTCAAGTCGGCAGGGCATGCTCAGTGGCCAGAGCACTTCATCGCCCAGGTTCATCTGAACATAGGCATGCACATCGGTCAGCTCATCGAGCAGCGCCTCGGTGGAATGGCAAACGGGCGTAATCAGCTCCAGAAGCGCCTCGGAGTAATCCGTGGTGATGGCGGGATGGGTCAGTGCCGATCCAAGTGCCCGCGGATGGGGCGTCTGGGCAATAAAGCCATTACCATCGACACGGAGCCCCTCCTTTTCCAGCCCCTTCTGGACGCCAGCCCAGCCGTCGCTAACCAGCTCCCGAAAACGCTCCAGGCGCGCTTCGCCCATACCCTACTCCCGCTGTCAGTGTGTTTTCTTCCGGGCCCGTTCCAGCGCCTGGGCCATGGCGCCTCCCATGGCACCCCCTCTCTCATCGGGCCGTACCTTTGCCGACCCGCGAGGTCCCCGGTTGTTACCCGACTTACCCCTGCCTTCACCGGAGGTTTTACGCGCGTCGCCATTACGCGGTTTGCTGGCGCCCGGCTGATCGTCCATGCGCATGGTCAGTTCGATGCGTCGCCGCTCCTTGTCCACGGAGAGCACCTTGACCTTGACCACGTCACCCGCCTTGACCACTTCCCGGGGATCCTTGACGAAACGATTGGCCAGAGCGGAAATGTGAACCAGCCCGTCCTGATGCACGCCAATGTCGACGAAAGCGCCAAAGTTGGTGACGTTGCTGACATTGCCTTCAAGCACCATACCCGCTTCCAGATCTCCAAGCGTCTCGACCCCGTCTCGGAAGGCCGCCACCCGGAATTCAGGACGGGGATCGCGGCCGGGCTTTTCCAGCTCACTGAGTACATCCTTGACTGTCGGCAGACCAAAACGCTCGGTCACCAGTTTCTGCGCGTCCAGGCGCGAAACGAAATCTGAGTCCCCGATCAGTTTGGCGACGGGACGATCGGCCTGTTTCGCTATGGCTTCCACCAGTTCATAGGCCTCCGGGTGCACCGCTGAAGCGTCCAGAGGGTTGTCGCCTCCGGTAATGCGGAGAAAGCCGGCGGCCTGCTCGAAGGTTTTATCTCCCAGACGGCTGACGGAAAGCAAATCGCGGCGGCTGTTAAAAACGCCGTTTTCATCCCTGTAACGGATAATGTTTTCCGCCGTGCTGCCATTCAAGCCAGACACACGGGACAGCAGCGGGGCGGATGCGGTGTTGAGATCCACCCCGACAGCATTAACACAGTCCTCGATCACGGCATCCAGGCTGCGTGCCAGCTGCACCTGAGA
>SLIH01000189.1 GCA_007135745.1 Halomonas sp.
ATATTGGACAGCGCGATTCCCAGGGCCGTCGCGGCATCCTGTGTCTGAATCTGGAGCTGGTGCGAAAGGTATTCATTGAACCGATCAGCACTGAAATAGGCACTAAATCCCACAGCGAGAATCAACAGGCTCGCGGTATAGGCGATGATTACGCTTCTCAGGCTGTAGCCATTGTTGTTTTCGTCACTCATGGTTCCCTCCTCACCGTTCCCTAGATAGTACACACATGGATGCAAAGCGTGCGAGAGCAGCTATATTGGAACTAAACCACCAAGACACTCGGATCTATGACAGACGCCAGCCAGCAGGACAAGTTACGACAGCATTTTGCCCGCCGTGTAACCACCCAGGCGCGGGTACTCCTGGAAATCTGGCAGAAGTACCGCAATTCAGGAGACACGCCGCAGAATCTGCGTGAGGATCTGCAGAAAGCAAGCGAAAAACTGATTCGTTACGCCCGGCGTTTTGACATGACCAGCCATGCAGAAGCGGGTGAACGACTTCGCTCGGTTCTGGAGAGCTGGCCGGAAAGTGAAGCGCTGGATGCTCAGACCCGTGACGACATTCAGGCCGGAATGGATCAGCTCAGCCGCTGCACCCTGCGCCGTTCAGATCAGGAGGAGGAAGAGCCCCCCCGAACCTATCTGCGCACCCCCATCTACCTGGCCTTCAACGACGGAGACTATGCCCAGCGTATCATCCGTCAGATGGAATTTTTCGGTTTCCGCGCCGCCGCAATCAACTCGACCGAAGAACTGATTGAGGAATGCAACCGCCAGAAACCGGAAACCATTGTCATCGATGTGGATTTCGGTGAAGGCGATGGGCCAACCGGGATTGATACCATAGAAACGATCCAGGAAAAGCATGAGACACCCATCCCCATCCTCTACATCAGCGAATCGGATGGCTCCATAGAAACCAGGCTTCGCGCCGTGCGCTCGGGCGGGGAAGAGTTTTTCTACCGGGCCCTGGATCCCGGACAGCTGATCGAGAAAATCGAGAGCTATTCCTACGTCAACCCAGCCGAGCCCTACAAGGTGCTCGCCGTCGACGATTCCCGTGCTCAGGCCAAGTACATGGAAAATGTGCTGGAGAAGGCTGGCATGCGCTCACGCGTGCTCACCGACCCCATGGAAGTGATCAATGCGCTGGAGGACTTTTCGCCGGAGATCATCATCCTGGACATGTATATGCCGGGATGTACCGGCATGGAAATCGCCAAGGTCATCCGTCAGCAGGATCAACTGCACAGTGTACCGATCATCTATCTGTCCGCTGAGGAGGACGTATCCAAGCAGCTCCATGCCATGAGCATGGGGGGCGACGATTTCCTCACCAAACCGATCGACCCCAAACACCTGATCGCCACCCTGCACAATCGTGGACGCCGGGCCCGTTCCCTGCTGGCTCTGATGATCCGCGACAGCCTGACAGGACTCTATAATCACACCCATTCGCTTCACCTGCTGGAAAATGAAATTGGTCGGGCGAGACAACATGGTCATGCACTGACCTACGCCATGCTCGATATCGACTACTTCAAAAAGGTCAACGACACCTATGGCCATCCCATAGGCGACCGGGTTCTGCGAAGCCTGTCGCTCTTTCTCAAACAGCGCCTGCGTAAAACTGACCATATTGGCCGCTACGGTGGCGAGGAATTCGCCATCATTCTGCCTGAAACCACGTTGAGCGATGCGCGCAACGTCATGAACGAAATCCGCGAAAAATTCAGCGAACTGCAGCAACCGGCAGCTGGCACGGATTTCACCGTAACGTTCAGCTGCGGCCTGGCTGCCTGGGAAGGCGAATCGCCACAGGAATTGTGCGAAAAAGCAGACCGCGTGCTTTACGAGGCCAAGAAGGCGGGGCGCAATCGCGTCAACGTAGCAGAATAGCGAAACACCTCCACGGGATGCGGAAAATGATCCACTGTGCAACTATCCCAATGGTGGTTGATATTACCCGGTAAAAAGTCCAAACTTTCGCGAAATTGCTGCCATTTGTTCCCAAAGAACAGCAAGGGGCTTTAAACTGCCATGCCCCTGCAAACGCAGCAATTAACCCGAACTGCCCTGGACAGGCTTCGCCGGGAGATCATTGATGGCAACCATTCTTGTGCTGCACGGCCCCAACCTCAATATGCTCGGCCAACGCGAGCCCGGCACCTATGGTAGCCAGAGCCTGGACAGCATTAACCAGAAACTGCACGAACAGGCAACGGATGCGGGACACCACCTGCTGTCCCTGCAGAGCAATGCCGAATACGAACTGATTGAACGAATTCACGAGGCGAAACAGGAAGAAATCGATTTCATCCTGTTTAATCCGGCTGCTTTCACCCATACCAGTATCGCACTGAGAGATGCCCTGCTGGCCGCCAGCATACCTTTCATCGAGGTGCATCTGTCCAACGTGCATGCGCGGGAAGCCTTCCGCCAGCATTCCTACTTCTCCGACATCGCCGAAGGGGTGATCACCGGTCTCGGTGCGGAAGGTTATGAACTGGCACTAAAAGCAGCCATCCGAAAACTGGATTGATTGCAACGAGACCCTATTATGGACATTCGCAAGGTCAAGAAACTGATTGAACTGCTGGAAGAATCAGACATCGAGGAGCTGGAGATCCGGGAAGGCGATGACGCCGTCCGGATCAGCCGCCGTCGCGCCTCCTCCGCGGCACCTGCAGCACCAACAGCTCCTCAACCCCAGGCAACACACACTGCGCAGGAGAGCAACGAACCCGACCCGGGAAATCGCGAACCCGAACCGCCTCAGGGTCATCTGGTGCGCTCCCCCATGGTGGGTACTTTCTACCGTGCACCCTCACCCACATCCGATGCTTTTGTGGAAGAAGGCCAGCGTGTGCGGGCCGGTGATCCTCTGTGCATTGTTGAAGCCATGAAAATGATGAACCAGATTGAGGCCGATATCAGCGGTACCGTCACCGAAATACTGGTGGACGACGGACAGCCGGTGGAGTTCGACCAGCCCATGTTCGTCATTACCTAAGGCATCATAGACATGATCAATAAAGTACTGATTGCCAACCGCGGCGAGATTGCCCTGCGTGTGCTCCGTGCCTGCAAGGAGATGGGGTTGCGTACCGTGGCGGTACATTCCCGGGTTGACCGGGATCTGATGCATGTTCGACTGGCGGATGAGTCCGTCTGCATCGGACCCAACAGCGCCGCCGACAGCTACCTCAACATCCCGGCGATCATCAGCGCTGCAGAAGTGACTGACGCCGACGCCATTCATCCCGGTTATGGATTTCTGGCCGAGAATGCCGATTTTGCCGAGCAGGTGGAAAAAAGCGGCTTTCGCTTTATCGGTCCTTCCGCCCGCGTCATACGTCTTATGGGGAACAAGGTTTCCGCCATCCGCGCCATGATCCGTGCCGGGGTACCAACCATACCCGGCTCCAACGGGCCGCTGAATGACAACCCCGAGCGCACCCGCCAGCTTGCCAATGAAATCGGCTACCCGGTTCTGATCAAGGCCGCATCCGGCGGTGGTGGACGGGGCATGCAGGTTGTCCATGCCGAACACTCGCTGCTCAAGGCTGTGCAGGTCACCCAGCGCGAAGCCCACGGAGCGTTCGGAG
>SLIH01000270.1 GCA_007135745.1 Halomonas sp.
AGGATGAGCCCCCCCATCAATACCGGGGGCAGGCGCCACATCAGGTGATCCCACCAGAGCCGCCCGGTTGCCTCATCCACCCACAGATCCGCCAACTGGAAAGCCGGGACAATCGCCAGCGCCAGCCAGGCGCCTACCAGGGCAAATCGCTGTGCCAGGTCACGCTGATACTCGACGAACGCGGCCTGCCACTCGGGACGTATGCGCGGGTGATCAAACAGTCGCAATGCGGGAAGACTCCGTTGCGCCGCTTTCCCTCCCCGTGGAGGTAAAAGCAACCTTTAGACGTTTCATTATGCTACACGAAATGCAATGATCGATAAGCATCACTGTTAATAATAGACATAAAACTTCGCTGCTGCCTCTTGCCTGGGTGCCTGACCCTGATATCCTATAACAAAGTAATTTAGAGATTTCTAATTTATGTTCGGTTACCCAAAATCTTTCTTCCTTATCGCCTTTCTCGTCACCGTCTCAACGGCATCCCTGGCGGAGACCGAGAACTGGAGCCTCGTTACCCGCGAGTCGCTGGATGAGTCGGTACGCCTGGATGGCGTCATAGAGGCCGTCCAGCGAAGCACAGTATCCGCGCAGACCAGCGGCACCGTTCTGGAACTGCCCTACGATGTGGACGATGCGGTCGAGGAAGGCGAACTCATCGTCCGCCTGGAGGACAGCGAACAGCGGGCACGGGTCAGCCAGGCGGAATCGGCTCAGGCCGAAGCGCTTGCCAACCTCGAAGACGCCAGACAGCGCTTCGAACGAGTGGAGCGGCTGTTTGAACAGAATGTCGCCTCCCGATCGGATTTTGATCAGGCACGCAACAGCCTCAGTGCCGCCGAGGCCCGAATCGCCCGTGCCCGCGCCGAACTGGACGAGGCTCAAAAGCAACTGGATTACACCCGGGTTCTCGCGCCCTTCGGTGGCATTGTGGTTGAGCGCCATGTGGAGATAGGCGAATCCGTCAATCCCGGCCAACCCCTGATGACCGGCCTGTCCCTGGAACAGCTGCGCGTGGTGGTTTCCGTACCCCAACGCTACGCGGAACAGCTGCGCCGGGACCAGCGGGCCACGGTGACACTCAATGACGGGCGCGTTCTGAAAACCGGGCGCATGACCTTCTACCCCTACGCAGACCCCGGCACCCACAGTTTCCGGCTTCGCCTCCAACTCGAGGAACCGGATGCCAGTCTTTTCCCGGGCATGCTGGTGCGCGTCGGCATCCCCGTGGGCGAGCGGGAGGCTCTCTGGATCCCCTCATCGAGCCTGGTGCAACGAGGGGAACTGCGAGCTGTCTATGTTCTGGACGACTCCGACCGACGGCGACTGAGGCAAGTCCGTACCGGCGTCCAGCATGATGGAAAACTGGAGGTCCTGTCCGGACTCTCGGAAGGCGAACGCATCATCACGGAGCCGCGTCGTGACTGATCACAACCGACTCGGCCCTTCCGGCCACATTGCACGAGCCTTCCAGAACTCCCGTGTTACGCCGATCCTGGCCCTGATTGGCCTGCTCGCGGGGCTGTTCGTCGTCATCGTCACACCCAAGGAGGAAGAGCCCCAGATCGACGTCACCATGGCAGACGTTGTGGTTCCCTTCCCCGGTGCCAGCCCGCGCCAGGTTGAAAACCTCATTGCCACGCCGGGCGAGCAGATTCTGGATGAGATCGAGGGCGTGGATCACATCTATTCCACGTCCAGTCACGGACGTGCAGTCATCACCGTCCAGTTCGAGGTGGGCGTACCGCGACAGGAGGCGCTGGTTCGGCTCTACAACAAGGTTTTCTCCAATCAGGACTGGTTCCCCGAAGATCTGGGCGCCGGCCCTCCGGTGGTGAAACCCATGGGCATCGACGACGTGCCCATCATGACCCTGACCCTCTACGACCCCGATGAGCAACAGTCCGCCGAGGAACTGACCCGGCTCGCCCACGCCCTTGAAGTGGAGCTGAAACGGGTCAGGGGCACCCGCGACATCTACACCATCGGCAGCATACCGGATCGGGTCGATGTTCATTTCAAACCGGCGCTGCTGGCAGGCTTCGGCCTCAGCCTGTCGGATCTCCAGCAGGCCATCCGGGCAGCCAATACCAGCAGCGACGAAGCCCGCATCACCCGCGATGGCGTGTCCATACCACTGGTCGCCGGAAGCCGCCTGGAAAAGGCCGAAGCACTCCGGGGGCTGGTCGTGGGCATGCACGACGGGGCCGCCATTCGCCTGGACGACGTGGCCGAGATCCGCCGTGGCGGCACAGTGCCCGATGCGAGCGTTCAGCTGGGATTCGGGCCATCGGGTGACGGCGAAGCAGGCAGCATCCACCCCGCTGTCACCATCGCCATAGCCAAGAAGCCCGGTGAGAACGCGGTGGTGATCACCGATGCCATTGAACAGCGCCTGGAACAGCTTCGCGGCCATGTCATTCCGGACAACGTCCGGATCCTGAAAACCCGGGATTACGGCGACACCGCTGCGGACAAGGCCTGGCAGCTGATCTCCGATCTGGTGATGGCCACCGTGGCCGTCATGCTTCTGGTGCTGGCCGCCATGGGCTGGCGACAGGCGACAGTGGTCGGTGTTTCCGTGCTGATCACCCTGCTTCTGACCCTGGTGTTTTCCTGGGCCTGGGGCTTCACGCTCAACCGGGTGTCGCTGTTCGCCCTGATCTTCGCCATCGGGATTCTGGTGGACGATGCCATCGTGATCGTCGAAAACATCAACCGCCGCATCCGCAACAGCGATGATCCCGCCGCCCGCGTCATCCCCGCCGCCGTGGACGAGGTGGGCACCCCGACCATCATGGCCAGCCTGACCATCATGGCCGCCCTGCTTCCCATGGCATTCGTGACGGGCCTGATGGGGCCCTATATGAGCCCGATACCGATCAACGCTTCGGCGGGCATGGTGATCTCCCAGCTGATTGCTTTTGTTCTGGCCCCCTGGCTGGCCCTGCGCCTTATCCGTCCCCGCGACCGGGTCCCGGGCGCACCGGACACCGGCAGTGCCGCGGAAGGCGTCAATGAACGGGTGCTGTCGGTGTTCCGCTTTGTTCTGACTCCGTTCCTGGGCAATCATGCCTGGCGCCGCCACGGGCTCGCCTCCGGGGTCATTCTGCTGACCATTGGCGCGGCCTCTCTGCCGGTGTTCATGCTGGTGGTGCTCAAGATGCTGCCCTTCGATGACAAGTCCGAACTCCAGGTGGTGGTGGACATGCCGGAAGACACCCCCATGGAGCAGACCCAGCGGGTGCTCAGTGAGATGGGCACCTATCTGGAAACGGTTGAGGAAGTAACCAACTGGCAGGCCTACGCGGGCACTGCATCGCCCATCAATTTCAACGGTCTGATTCGTCAGTATTACCTGCGCGAAGCGCCCTGGCAGGGTGATCTTCAGATCAACCTGGTGGATGAGGGTCGCAAGCGCCAGTCCCATGATATCGCCCTGGATCTGCGCGAACCGCTGACCCGGATCGGTGAGCAGTACGGCGCCTCCGTGAAGATCGTGGAGGTGCCTCCCGGCCCGCCGGTTCTCTCACCGGTGGTAGCGGAAGTCTACGGCCCCGATCCCGAAACCCGGGCTCGGGTTGCCCTGGAACTGGCGGAACGGA
>SLIH01000046.1 GCA_007135745.1 Halomonas sp.
AAGTTTTGTAGGGTGCGGTGAATGGAATGAACCGCACCGGGGGACGTCTGGTGATGCGGTTCGCTTTGCTCACCGGCATCCTACGAAACTGCGATATGAATCGCGGCCATGGCCGCTCCAACAGGGGCTGGGGTCTGATCCGGAAATTTGATTCTGACGAGGGATGATCATGTCGGTTGTTAAGGTTGAAGCACGGGAGCATGTCCTGCTGATCGGGTTGAATCGGCCCGAGAAAATGAACGCCATGAATCGGGAGATGTACCACCTGATCGCTCAGGCCTACTGTCGGCTGAACAGTGATCCGGATCTGCGGGTGGGGTTGGTCTACGCGGAGGGAAATCACTTCACCTCGGGGCTGGAACTCGATGACTGGGCGGGAGTTTTTGCCAACGGTGAAGGCATCGCCCCTGCAGAGGGGGAGATTGATCCTTTCTTCATCAGCGGTCCGCCCATGGACAAGCCCATTGTCTATGCCACTCAGGGGATCTGCTTCACCTGCGGCGTGGAGATGATGCTGAACGCCGACATCCGTGTCGCCGCCAGCGATAGCCGCTATGCCCAGCTTGAGGTCAAGCGCGGCATCTTTGCCTGTGGCGGCGCCACCATCCGCCTGCAGGAGGAGATCGGTTGGGCCAACGCTCAGCGTTATCTGCTTACCGGCGATGAATGGACAGCTCAGCAGGCCTACGACTGGGGTCTGGTGCAGGAGCTGGTGGCGCCGGGGGAGCAGTTTGACCGCGCCTGGGATCTGGCCCGGAAGGTTGTCCGGGCGGCGCCGCTGGGTGTTCAGGGCAGTCTGCGTTCCTCCCGCGTGGCCCGCCTTGAAGGCCATGACGCCGCCAAAAAACGCATGTTTCCGGATCTCCAGCCGGTCATGGCCAGCGAGGATGTTCAGGAAGGTATTCGCTCATTCCTTGAGCGGCGGGACGCTGTGTTCAAGGGGAGGTGACAGCAGTCACCTCCTCACCGACCGCTGCGCCTCAGGGCAGAGGGTGTGAATTCCGTCGAGCGGCGGTTGATGCCGAATTCGTAGGGATTGCGTTCCTCGTTGGTCATTCCCGCCACCACGTAGCGGTTGGAGAGCAGGTCGTACAGGGTCTCGAATGCGTATAGCGGCACGTCCACGTCATAGGCCTGCACCTTGTGGGCTTCGGCGACCCGCCACAGGTCACCGCGCTCATCGTAGTGGTCGATTACGGCGATCTGCCAGCTGTCCTCGTCAATATAGAAATCCCGTTTGGCGTAAACGTGGCGGTGATCGTCCTTGAGGACGGCCCGCACGTGCCAGACCCGGTGCAGTTCATAGCGGGCGTATTCCTGGTTGATGTGGCCGGGCTGGATGATTTCTTCGTAACTCAGGTCCGGATCCATGAGGCGGTAGGAATTGTAGGGAATGTACATTTCCTTTTTTCCCAGAAGCTCCCAGCTGTACTGGTCCGGGGCCCCGTTGTAGAGATCCACGTTGTCGGCGGTGCGCTGGCCCTCCGAGGAGGCGCCGGGGCTGTCATAGGCGGCCTGGGGTGCCTGTCGTACCCGGCGCTGTCCGGCGTTGTAGGCCCAGGCCCGGCGCGGTTCCACCGTCTGATCAATGGGTTCGTGAATCAGCAGGACGTTGCCTGCCAGGCGTGACGGCGAGGTGGTGCTGGCCTTGAAATAAAACAGGATGTTGTCGTGGTCCCCGGGCTGGTAATCGACCAGGTCGGTGGGACGCACCAGTTCCTGCTGGAATGTGACCGGAGCGAAGTCGCCATCCGGTTGCGGAACGATCTGGGTAACATTTCGCTGCAGTGCTCCGCCACGGTAACGGGTGAGATGGTTGAAAATGGCGTCCAGACCGTTCCGGGGAATCGGGAAAGGTGTTCCGCTTTCGTAGTTCTCCAGACCGTAACCGTCCTCCGTCAGTTCGACTTGAGTTGCATTTCGTACAGTCTGTTCCTGAATCTCGTCCGGATAGGTGGCGGTGCGGCGTGTCTGGAAGACCGGGATAAAATAGTCGTCGTACTCTTCGATCATGGCGATCTGGCCCGGAGACAGCCGATCGCGGTGTTCGTCCAGATTGTTCTGGTCGATCCGGAAAAGTTCCTCATCGTCCGGGAAGGGGTCGGTATAGCGGTGATCGCCCTGGTAGCTGTCCGGGGTCTCCCGAAGCCCGCCCGTCCATTCCGGGATCTCGTCGCCATTGCCGCTGCGTTCGGCGCCCATCGGGGTCAGTTCGTTGCCCAGTCGGCTGGCTTCTTCTTCGGAGACGGCGCCCTGGCTGGTTATGGAGGCCGTGATCATAATCAGCAAGCCTGTGCCAAGCAGTGCCTTTCCCACCCTCATCGCATACCCCCTGAATCTCTTTTGTGATTGTATGGGAAATGGACTTGTTAAATTAGCCGGCACGGTCTCCTGGAACCGTGCCGGCAACGGTGCTTAACGGCCGCCGCGACGCAGTGCGGAGGGCGTAAATTCCGAGGATCGACGGTTGATCCCAAAGCTGTACGGATTGCTCTGTTCGTTGGTTGCGCCAACAATCAGGTAGCGGCCAGAGAACAGGTCGTACAGTGTTTCAAACGCGTAAAATGGGATATCGACATCGTAGCCCTGGACTTTATGGGCTTCCGCGACCCGCCACAGCTGATCCCGACCATCGTAGTGGTCGACCACGGCAATCTGCCAGCTGTCCTCGTCCACATAGAAGTCGCGCTGCTCATAGATGTGGCGTTCGCCATCCTTGAGGGTGGCACGTACATGCCAGACACGATGCAGCTCGTAGCGCGCCAGCTCCTGGTTGATGTGGCCTGGCTGGATGATGTCATCGTAGCTGAGATCCGGATCCATCAGGCGATAGGAATTGTACGGGATGTACATTTCCTTTTTACCCTTGAGCTCCCAGTCGTATTTGTCCGGGGCGCCGTTGTAGAGATCCAGGTTGTCCGAGGTCCGTTGACCGTCCGACGCGGTGCCTGGGCCGTCGTAGGCGACGTCGGGCGCACGGCGAACCCGGCGCTGGCCGGCGTTGTAGAGCCAGGCGCTGCGAGGCTCTTTCACCTGGTCGATGGTCTCATGAACCAGCAAAGTATTGCCGGCCAGCCGTGAGGGAGATTCAATTGTTTCCTTGAAGTAGAACAGGATGTTCTTGTGATCGTCCGGCTTGTAATCGGCAAGAAAGGCGGGTTCAACCAGCTCCTGCTCGAGGATGACCGGCTGGAAATCTCCGTTACTCTGGGGTGCGATCTGGGCAACACTGCGCGAGATGGCACCACCGCGGTAGCGGGTCAGATGGTTGAAGATCACTTCCAGCGCATCCTGGGCGACGGGGAAGGGGATACCTCTTTCATAGTTTTCCAGTCCGTTGCCACTGGGCACCAGTTCGACTGTCGTCGCATTCTTCCGTGCCTGCTGCTGCATGTCCTCGGGAATGGTCGCCGTTCGGCGGGTCTTGTAGACCGGGATAAAATAATCGCTGTAGGTCTCGATCATCGATACCTGTCCCGGTGACAGGCGGTGCTTGTGCTCCTCGACATTGCTCTGGTCAATGCGGTAGAGCTCCTCGTCTTCGGGGAAAGGGTCGGTATAACGGTGATCACCCTGGTAGGAGGACGGAGTCTCGGTCA
>SLIH01000187.1 GCA_007135745.1 Halomonas sp.
TGAGGCGTCGATATTCTTCCAGACGAGCCGAAGCTTCTCGGTTCGCAATGCTGATGACCTGGGTCTGGCGATAGTTGTTTCGCAGCACCAGGCGCGCCACCTCTTCCGTCATTTCCTCAAGCAGTTGGTTACGCTGCTTGAAAGTGAGATCTCCCTGCTCCACCAGGCGATTGAGCAGGATTTTCATGTTGACTTCGCGGTCCGAACAGTCGACCCCGCCGGAGTTGTCAATAAAGTCGGTGTTGCAGCAGCCGCCCTGGCGTGCGTATTCAATCCGGGCAAGCTGGGACAGGCCCAGATTGCCGCCCTCTCCGATGACACGGCAGTTCAGCTCCCTTGCATCCACGCGCAGGGCATCATTGGCCTTGTCGCCCACATCACTGTGGGACTCGGCGCTGCTCTTGACGAAAGTTCCTATTCCGCCAATCCATAACAGATCCACTTGCGAACGCAGGATATGGGAAATCAGCATATTCGGGGGCATACGATCAGAACGGGTACCCAGCAACTCCTTGACTTCATCGCTGACCGGGATGGACTTTTCGCTCCGGCTGAACACCCCGCCTCCCGAAGAGATCAAGGTGGAATCGTAATCCGCCCAGCTACAACCCGGAGTCCGGAAAAGGCGCTCCCGCTCCTGGTAACTGGCTTCTGTGTCGGGATTCGGATCCAGAAAGATATGCATGTGATTGAATGCCGCGACCAGGCGGATATGGCGGGAGGTGAGCATGCCGTTACCGAAAACATCGCCCCCCATATCCCCGATACCCACCACCGTGAAGTCGGTGGTGGCCGGATTCAGTCCCAGCTCACGGAAATGGCGTTCCACCGAGACCCAGGCACCGCGCGCGGTGATGCCCATTTTCTTGTGGTCATAGCCATAGCTTCCCCCGGAAGCGAAGGCATCCTTGAGCCAGAAGTCATACTCCAGGGCGATCTCGTTGGCAATATCCGAGAAGGTCGCGGTGCCCTTGTCAGCGGCAACCACCAGGTAATAGTCATCGTCGTCATGGCGCAGCACGGACGGCGGCGCAATCACCTCGCCGCCCACGAAGTTATCCGTCACGTCGAGCAGACCACGGATGAAGCAGCGATAAGCCTCGATGCCTTCTCGCTGAACTGACGCACGGTCGCCCCCCTCCGGGAGTTGTTTGGCCACAAATCCGCCTTTTGCCCCGACCGGGACTATGACCGCATTCTTGACCTGCTGTGCCTTGACCAGCCCCAGAATCTCGGTTCGGTAATCCTCGTGACGATCGGACCAGCGCAGCCCCCCACGGGCCACCTTTCCTCCACGAAGATGGACACCTTCAACCTGCGGGGAATACACAAAAATCTCGTAGGCGGGCCGGGGCCGTGGCACATCATGAATCCGTGACGGATCCAGCTTGAAACTCACGTAATCCTTGACCCGGCCACCGGAGTCAAGCTGATAGAAATTGGTCCTCAGCGTGGCCTGCATCAACTCCAGAAACAGACGCAGCACCCGATCTTCGCTGAGGTTGGGGACAGAATCCAAAGCCGAGAAGAACTCCACCTGAATTTTCTGTTGAGCCGCCTCACACTGGGCCTCACTGTGAAAACGCTCCGGATTGAAGCGCACATCGAAAAACTCCAGAAGCAACTGCGCTATTTCAATGTGATTCACCAACGTCAGTGCAATAAACTGCTGACTGTTGCTGATGCGGATCTGTTGCATGTAGCGAGCGTAGGCACGCAGTACGGCAATATGGCGCCAATCCATGTAACAGGCCTGCACAAGGCGATTGAAAATGTCGCTCTCCGCCTTGCCATACCAGGTTCGAATGAAAAGATCCTCGAAGATGGGTCTTATCCGGTGTATGTCGATGGCCTGACCACCGTGTGCCTGCAGGGCAAAATCATGGATCCAGACCCGACGGCCCTCGCGGTCATTGATTTCGAATGGGTGTTCGCCAATAACGCGAAAACCTATGTTCTCGAACAGGGGAATGACGTCCGACAGAGGCACCTGACGGCTTGGATGGAAGAGTTTGAAATGCAGTATATCCGTGGCTTCCTCCGGCTCCCGGTAAAAACTGATGCCAATGTCGTTTTCAACCTGGGCTCGATGCAGGTACTCCACATCAATCGCGGCCCGCCGTGCTGAGAAGAGATCCTTATAGCCGGCTGGAAAAGCCGCCTCATAACGTCCGGCGAGCTGGTTTCCACGCTCCTCCCCATGATTCTCCACCAGTGCCTCCACCAGGCTGTCACGCCAGGATCGGGCCAATTCAATGATCTTTCCTTCCATTTCGCGTACCGGAAGGTAACGGTTCTCCACTGGCGCCACCCGGACCGTAAACTGGGTACGGGCCAGCACTGACTCAGAGAAATAGGTGGTGAACTCCACCCCCTCTGCATCCAGCGCCCGCGCGATGAGCTCCTGCATCTCAACCCGTAATTCCGTGGAGTACAGTTCCCGGGGGACGAACACCAGGCAGGTCACAAACTGACCATAAAGATCCTCGCGCATGAAAAGCCGGATCTTTTGCCTTTCCTGGATATAGAGAATGGATCGGGCCACCTCCAGCAGCTCTTCCGCCTCAATCTGGAACAGCTCGTCACGTGGATAGACAGTGAGGATCTGGTCCAGTTCCTTTCCCGCATAGTCCTCTCGGGGCACGCCGGACATTTCCAGAACGCGATTGAATTTGCGGCGCAGAAGGGGAATCTCGTCCGGCCGCTCCTGATAGACCCGCGCCGTATACAGACCCAGAAAGCGCCGTTCACCAACCACCTGCCCGTCACTGTCAAACTTCTTGATGGCGATGTAGTCCGGGAAGGCAGGGCGATGAATACGGGAGCGTTGTGCGGACTTGCCGAAGATGAAAAGGTCATCATTGCAGGTCATTGCCTGACGCGTCTGGGTGGGCAATTCACTCAAACGGACACGAGACGGTCGCTCATTGTATGTGCGCAGAATACCCAGCTCTGAACGCTTGACCTGCCGGACCTCAATATCCTTTCCCTTACGGATGAAGTCGTATTCGTCGTACCCCAGAAAGGTAAAGCGATCCTTGGTAAGCCACTTGATGAACGCCTGCGCCTCCGCGACGTTCTCACGGGGAATGGTTTCAGGTGGAGATTCCAGCTCCTTCAGAATATCTCTTGCCTTGGCCCGCATTGCGGGAAAATCCGCAACCGCCGTGCGCACTTCGTCAAGAATCCTCAGCAGGTCGTCGCGCAGAGTGGCCAATGCCTGCTCCCCTGAATGCCGATCCACCTCCATGACAATCAGGGCTTCCTCGCCCTTTTCCATGGGCTTGCGGCTGGGTTCAAGCAACTCCTTCAGTTGCCCCTGCGTCCCCCGGGAAGGACGCAGGATGGCATAGTGAATGGTGTGAATATTAAGGCCACGCTGGTTGATGGCCATCCGCATGGAATCAATCAGGAAAGGGATGTTCGGATGAAGAACAAACAGCACCGTATGCGCGGACTGCCAGCCGTCTTCTTCCAGGTCCGGATTGAACACCGCAACCCGGCCCTCTTTTCCCGGACCCTTCTGGATGAATTCCCAGGCAGAAAGGACCGCACCGTAAATATCCCAGAAACGCCGCTCGGCCAGTTCATCAAAA
>SLIH01000282.1 GCA_007135745.1 Halomonas sp.
CCTCCGGGTGGAATCACACTCGTCCAGACATCGCTAACACAGCATAAAAAACGCTCAGCCACGCCTCTACTCCCAAATTCGATAAGACCTTTCCGCTTCTGATTCAATTGCAGCACCATCACGTCCGGAAACGGCTAAAGGGGCCATTGCTGGGGTGGGTGTCCAATTAGCACGCATGCTTATTCTGTATAGGCGATTTACTCAAAAGCGCGTAAGAGATTTCTTACAAGCGGGGTTCTGGCTGACGAAGAAAATGGTGCTCCGGGCCGGACTCGAACCGGCACGGCCATGCGGCCAACGGATTTTAAATCCGTAGTGTCTACCAATTTCACCACCGGAGCGCTGCTACATATTTGCTACATAAGATTTTCTGAACATCCTACCTAACTGGTTTTATTGCCTTTTTATTCCGTGTTTGCAGATTTTAAGTCCCCAGTGTCTACCCATTTCACCACCCGGGCTTTGAGCGGCGGGGAACCCTCTTTGGGGTTCTTGGCGCGGGATTGTATATTCTGGTGGAGATGGATGCTACCCTGATAAAAACTCAATTGTAGGACAATGTGCTGTGACTGATGTTCTGGATCAGATTGCCGAGGAAGTAAGGTTGTATCTGGCACTGCGCCGGTTTCAGGATGACAGGAAGCACCTGGACCAGCTTGCACGACTCAAGGCCTGGCAGCAGGAGCGCATGCGCGGTACCTACGCCGATATGCTGGCGGACGAGCGCACCCATGAATTGGTGGAGTATTTTCTGCAGGATATCTATGGCGGGCTGGATCTTTCCGAGGCTTCCGCCTCGCTGCAGCGCAGTCTTCGGGTAGCCAATCGACTGGTTACCAATCTGGATCTGGTGCGGCTTCCCCTCACCTTCAATCGGATTAACGCGGAGATTGATCAGGGGCTGACGGAGATCATTTTCGAACGCCACGGGCATAGGGAAGTGACTGAAGCCAATTATGTGCAGGCCTGTTGTGATCTGGATCGGGCGGATGACCAGTTCCGGACGCTGAATCTGATCATTGAGTTCATCGATGGTCTGGGTACGGCGGTCCACAGCTGGAAGGTTTATCGGGGCTTCAAACTGGCGAAAACACCGGCGCGGCTTGCCCGTCTTGGGCAGATCTATGACGTGATGGATCGTGGTTTTGAGACGTTGAGGAATGTACCGAATGCACAGGATCTCATTCATGAGATTGTTGCGCACGAAAAAAAGATTCTGGAGGGAATACAGGAAGGGCGGACATCGCCCTTCGTGTCGTTCAGTCAATAACGCCTTTGTACCACTCAGTTGCCTCGAGCGAGCATAACGTCGCAGGGCAGTGAGTGGACCAGGCGGCTCGCGACCCGTCCCGGGAGCCAGCGGGTCAGGCGGTTGCGACCGTGGCCGCCCATGACCACCAGATCCGACTTGAACTCCTGGGCTTTCTCGGCGACGACTTCCACCGGATGGCCGTGGAGAATGTGGATCTCGGCCTGCTCTGAATTCAGACCACTGCGTGAAAGCATTTCCTGCAACTGCTTGCCGGCGCTCTTTTCATGGAGTTTGGCTTCTTCCTGAAGTTTCGCGGAGGCCATGCCTGCTTCCTGGAGGCGTTCCTGGGCACGGTTGTCGATCACGTGAAGGATGCGCACCTGCGCCTCGGGGAACCATTTGGCAACCTGGGTCATGGCCGCTTCGGATTCATCAGAGAAATCCGCCGCAATCAGGATTCGGCTGTAGGGATCGGCATTCTCGTTCCGGACCACCAGGGTCGGTGGCGCGAGGTACCAGAGCAACTGCTCTGCTGTTGCGCCGAGCATGAAATCTCGAACCACGTGGCGGCCATGCGCACCTATGACAAGCATTCTACAGCCTGTCTGTTCACCAATGTTATGCAGGTGTTCCGCCACATAACCAAACGCCGCATGAGGTTTGAGCGGAACACTGTATTCCTGCGCGACAGGCCCCAGCTCCTGCTTCAGTCGGTCGGCGACGGCGTGTCGGAGGCGATCAACAATACTTTCTTCCTGATCCTCTTGATCCTCCCCCAGCCACTTGCGTTCCGGGAACGCTTCATCCACCACATGGGCCGCATGCACAGCGTGTTGGTGTTGGCGAGCCAGTTGAAAGGCGCGATTTGCGGCTTTCTTCGAGCGATCGGAAAAATCGTAGGCAAATAGAATACCGGGGTCAGTCACCAAAAACCTCCATGATACGGATACCGATGATACATCTACCCCTTGCTGCCATAGCTCGGGACGTTAATACTCTGAGCTTATCAGATCAGCCCTGAAATTCGAGTACTTTCCATGATGTGCGAAAAACGCTGTGGGTTCTGCGGAGTTCACCGCAATCTCTGTGTCTGTGATCGCTGTGAACCGATCACGGGCGCACCGGCTATTACGGTTCTTCAGCATCCCTCGGAAGTGAGCCAGCACAAGGGCACACTGCGTATCGCCCGTGCCTGCCTTGCCGCCCTGGAAGTGGTGTGCGGGGAGAGACCGGCGGATTTTGGATCACTGCGCCTGAGCATGGTTCCGGCGGAATCCGCGCTGCTTTTCCCGACCACTCAGAGCAGGCCACTGGAAGACGCGCCCGAACGCTCCGCAGTCCGGCATTGGATTGTGCTGGACGGTACCTGGCGCAAGACAAAGAAGCTCTTTCTCTCCAACCCCTGGCTGGAAACGTTGCCGGCTTACCATTTTGCTGCACCGCCACGAAGTCAGTATCGCATCCGCAAGAGTCCCAGAGCGGATGGGTTGGCTACGGCCGAGGCGATACGCCAATTATTGGCCCTGGTGGCGCCGGGAACACGCTATGAGCGCCTTGATACCGCCATGAGGGCGTTGGTGGAAGCCGAACTGGCACAGATTCCACCGCACCTGCGTGGACGTTACGAGTAGGACAGGCCTGGGGGCAAGTTGCGGTTATTGCTGCGCCGGTAGACATTCATTTCGTGCAGTCGCTGGCGCATGTGAACCACATGACTGCCCTGCCAGAAATCCTGGCGGCAGGAGGGGCAGTGGAAGATAGGGACTGGGGACATCCAGTCCTCACGGGTCAGGAGGCGGGCGTTGCAGCGCTTGCAGCGACTGAACGGAGCGTGCAGCCAGTCCAGGTCGAAGCGCCAGGTGATTTCGCGGGCGTTTTCTTCCAGGCCCTCCGTTTCCAGAAGCACGACATGGTTCCCGGCCCCGGCGTGCAGGACCAGGCCCCGGTCACAGGTGAGCAGCCAGCGGTTTTCCTTTCGGGCATCGCGCAGTACTTCCCGGTCCCGGGCACCGGGAACCGGAAGACGGGTGTCGTAACCGGCCACCCGCAGCCACTGCCCAAGTCCCTGCAGCATTTCATCGCACAGGAACCTGGGAGGATCAAGCGGAGAGAAGCAGCCATCCAGACGCGTGAACAATTCTGTTGATCGGGTACACCCCATAAACGGGCACCTCACCACCACAGGGGTCTTTCGCAGACCACCCGGCCACCGAGTCACCTACTCTTCCACTTTAACGATACCTGCGCCTCCATCCAATGACAGCGTATCGCCCGTACGGATCCGCCGGGTGGCCTCTTCGGCATTCACCACGGCGGGAATGCCGAATTCCCTGGATACGATGGA
>SLIH01000204.1 GCA_007135745.1 Halomonas sp.
TAGTAAAGGTCTTCCCGGAATTCTCCGGTTCGGGTCATCGCTCGCAGGTTACGGTGTGTCGCGGCGATCATCCGCACATCCACCTGCCGGCTCTGGGTAGAGCCCACGCGGCGGATTTCCCCTTCCTGCAGGACCCTGAGCAGTCTGGCCTGGGCCTCCCCGGGCAGTTCGCCGATTTCGTCAAGGAACAGAGTGCCCCCGTCGGCGGCTTCGATCAGACCCGTTCGTGCGGAAACAGCGCCGGTAAAGGCACCTTTTTCATGGCCGAAGAGTTCGGATTCAATCAGGGTCTCGGGGATTGCTGCACAGTTAACAGAGATCAGGGGCTGGTTGGCCCTCGCGTTCAGGCGGTGCAACGCCTGTGCCGCAAGCTCTTTACCGGTTCCGGATTCACCAATGATCAACACCGTGGTGTCGGTTGGTGCAACTTTTCGAATCAGGTGAAAGACCTTCTGCATTGCCGGGCAGTCGCCATACATGATCTGTGACGGATCGTCAGCGCCTTCACTGGCGCCGCTGCCGATTTTGGCCCTGCCCGCTGAATCGGCCGGTGCCTGCTCCAGTATGTTGCCAACCACCGAGAGCATCTCATCATGGTCAAACGGCTTGGCAATGTAATCGACGGCCCCCATCTTCATGGCATCAACGGCCGAGCGCAGGCTCGCATAGCTCGTCATGATCAGTACGGGAACATCCGGGGCGCGGGTGATCAGCTCGGTTCCGGGTTCGCCGGGAAGGCGAAGATCGGTGATGATGAGATCGAAGTCGTTCAGGTCGTATTGTCTGAGGGCATCGTCAATGGAGTCAGCTCCGGCCACCTCATAGCCGTTGTGCTTGAGGAGCTTTTCCAGGGCGGAGCGGATAACCGCTTCATCCTCGACGACCAGAATACGACTCATACAGATTGTTCCCCAGTTCCGGGCATTGGCGCCCCGTTGTCAGCTTCTGGAGCGGCGGGCAACCGAATGCTGAAACGTGTACCCCGGGCTGTAATGGAATCCGCGGGGCTCTCCACGTGAATGCTGCCGTAATGCTCTTCCACAATTGTGTATACCAGAGAGAGTCCGAGGCCGGTTCCATGCTTCGGTCCCTTGGTGGTAAAAAAGGGTTCAAAGATGTGATCAAGCTGATCCTGAGGTATCCCGCATCCAGGATCAAGTACGTCAATGATAGCGAAGTGTCCCTCGCGCTTTCCACTGACCCGGATCACATCCTGGTCGGACGAGGCGTCCCGGGCGTTAGCCAGGAGGTTGACGAAGATCTGCACCAGCCGCTGTTCGTCCCCGATCACCTGCAGGGTCTCCGGGCATTCATTACGGTACTCGACAGTTTTGCTGCGCTCGCCGAGTAACAGCAGGTTAATGGCCTCTTCCACACACAGCCTGATTGCCGTTGGTATATGACGGTTCTGGGCCCCATGGCGTCCGGCCCGGGCAAAGTTCATCAGTGACTGCTGAATGTTGGATATGCGCTTGGTCTGGGCCAGGATCTGTTCCGCGGTTTCCAGAATCTCCGGCTGGTCGGTCTCCAGCTTCAGGTTCTGGGCAAGACAGGCGATTCCGGTCACCGGATTTCCCACTTCATGCGCGACGCCTGCGGCAAGCCGCCCGACCGAGGCCAGGCGTTCGCTGTGAATGAGCTCATCCTCGAGCATGCGGGTTTCGGTCTGGTCTTCGACCAGAATGACGCTGCCACCTTCGGGATGCTCCGGCCCGCCAATGCTTGACTGGTGCAGGTTCAGCCAGTGGGGCAGACCATTGATTTCAATGCGCTCGCGCGGTTGGTGGTCGTGACCGCTGTGATGAAAGTTTGCCAGTAATGAGGCCCAGGGCTCGGGCAGCGCGTAGAGGTTGGCCCCCACGACATCTTTGGCGTCGATCCCTGTCAGTTCCTCCATGGCATGATTCCACATCAGTATTTCTTCATCGTTGCCCACCGAGCAGGCCGCCACCGGGAGATTCTGCAGGATCTGGCGATAGTGCCTCCTCAATCCATCCAGTTCTCCGGCCAGGCCCGTCAGGCGGGTGCGGTAATCCTCCAGTGCGAGTTCGACAAAATGGATGTCGTGTTCGGGCTCCCCGCCTGTCAGGGGTTTGAAACCCAGATGGCGGCGGATGATGTCGCCCGCCATGGCTGGCCCCAGCAGCCCGGACAGGTTGACCTCGATCTGATCCCGCAGTCTTCTCAAGGGGTAAGGGCGGATCTCGGCCTCGGGCAGTTGCAGTTGCTGAAGGGCCCGGTCCACTTCCCGATTGGCTGCATCCTCGCCCAGGGGGATGGCCAACTGGTGGCGGAAATCGTCTGATGAACTCGCCAGCAGTTCCCGCCGTTGCGGGCGGGACAGCGCCCCCATGCTGCAGGACTGGGCGGCCTGGACTTCTTCATTCGAAGCGCGGGTCAGCATGGAAACCAGGGCAAAGACCGACAGGTTAATGGTCAGGGCCGTGAAGGTTGGAACGTACCAGGTACTGATTGCGGAAGCGACGATGGCGTCCGGCAGCAATTGGGTGAGCAGGGTTTCGCCAAAGGTCAGGGGGAGCGCAATGGAAAATGCCCAGAGCCCCATGCCTGCAATGAGCCCGGCAATGACCCCGCGGCGGTTCCCCTCCGGCCAGTAGATGACAGCCAGTACGCCTGGCAACAGTTGAAGCGTGCCGGTCAGGGCCGCTATACCCAATGCTTCCAGCGTCAGGCTGCGGCCTATCAATCCGTGAAACACCAGTGCTGCCACGATGATTGCGATGATCAGAAAGCGCCGGGCCCATTGCAGCCACTGATAGATGTTCTGCCCTTCCCGTGGCGGTCGTACAGGGAGCACCACATGGTTCAGGAGCATCCCGGCCAACGCCATGGTCAGTACGATGCTGAGGGCGCTGGCCGCCGACATGCCGGCAATATAGGCGAGCAGGGATAAGGTTTTCGATTCCGTAACGATCCCGACCCCAACCGCGTAGAGATCCGGGACGGTGGGTGCTGCGAGTCGGATACCGCTCCATAGGATGACCGGGATGGGCAGTGCCAGAAGCAGCAGGTAGAGGGGGAACCCCCAGCTGGCACGGGCCAGCGCCCCGGGGCTGGGATTCTGAGTGAAGGTCATGTGGAACATGTGTGGCATGACCAGGGCAGCGGCGAAGGACAGCAGGAGCAGGGCTCGCCAGTTACCATCGCTGAGCTGCCTTTCAAGAGCGCTGATGCGGGTGGCCTGATCCTGCAGCCAGGTATCCAGTGCCCCGGGTCCGCCAAAAACCGTGAACATCAGAATGCCCGCGATGGTCAGCAAGGCGACGAGCTTGACCAGGGCCTCGAAGGCCATGGCCATGACAAGCCCTTCGTTGTTTTCTACACCCTGGTTGCGGCGGGCGCCGAAGAGGATGGTGAAAACGGCCACCAGAGTGGCAAAGGCGACGGCGACCTGAAAGGGCGCGAAATCATCCACCAGTACCGATACGGCGCCGGATACGGCCTGGAACTGCAGGCTGAGCAGCGGGAGTATGGCCAGCGCGGAACAGAGGGTCACCAGGGTGCCGGCAATCTGGCTGCGATAGCGGAAAGTAAAAAGGTCCGCCAGGGAGGTCAGTTGGTAGCCTCGGGCCAGCCTGAGGATCGGATGCAGAAGGACCGGGGCAAGCAGGAAGGCGCCACAAATGCCCAGGTAATAGGCCAGGTATCCGTAGCCGAAGGAATGTGCCATGCCGACAGCACCGAAGACTGCCCAGGCCCCGGCATATACCCCCAGGCTCAGGATATACACGAGCGGGTGCCTCGCCCAGTGGCGGGGAATCAGGCCGCGTTCGGTGGCGTGAGCAATGCCGAACAGGCAGAGGAGGTAGCCGGCCGTGATCAGGATGATCTGGATCGCCTCAGAACTCATTGGGATCCCTGCGGTTTTCGAGCCAGAAGGCGAGGGCAATCAGCGCCAGCCAGACCACGAAGGGGCGGTACCAGGCGCTGTCCGGGGCAATCCACCAGTCCATGATGGTGGGGGAAAAAATATACACTGCCAGGACGAGCAGGAATACAAGCCTATAGATGTACATGACCGTTCCGTCCTGCGTTCTCTGTCACGGCATTCGAATGGCCCACAAGCGGAGACCTGTCCCAGTTGTCGACTCCCCATTGCAGTATGGCATCTGGCAGAGAGCGGTAAAGCTCGGCGGGGGGCTTCTGCCCGAGCATGGAGAGGGCGTGGACCAGGTTGTCCGATGCCCGGGAATCGTCCAGGGCAGGGGCGCGGTTCTGTTTGCTCAGTTTCTGGCCCTGGTTGTTGCACACCAGAGGGATGTGGCTGTACCGGGGGGCAGGTTCCTTCATTGTTTCGTAGAGAAGAAGATGCAGTGGGGTAAGCTCCAGCAGATCCTGGCCGCGGACAATGTCGGTTATGCCCTGATCGATGTCATCGCATACCACGGCGAGGTGATAGGCGTAGAACCCCTCTTTGCGGCGGACAATGAAATCGTCGATTTCCGCCTGCAGCTGATAGTGCTGGGGGCCGAGCAACTGATCGTTCCAGTGATCGGTGCGATCCGGAACGGCAAAACGCAAGGCCACGGGCTCGCTGCTGTGCCAGTCGGGAAAATCACGGCATTGTCCTGGGTGACGGCCCTGATTGGCGTTGAGTTGCTTGCGGCTGCAGGCGCATGGATAGATAACTCCGGCATGGCGCCACTGGGTCAGAAGCTCTTCGTAGGCTGCGCTGCGCTGCGACTGGAAGCGCACGGACTCGTCCCACTCAAGGCCATGGGCTTCCAGGCTTGCGAGAATTTGATCTGCCGCTTGCGGGGATTCACGCAGGGGGTCCAGATCCTCCATTCGCACCAACCAGCGCCCTCCATGGGCGCGTGCATCCAGGTAGCTGGCAACCGCGGCCACCAGCGAGCCGGCATGGAGGGGCCCGGTGGGAGAGGGTGCAAAGCGACCGCGATAGGTCATGTGCCCGGGGAAACCGTGATCGGGCGCCATTGGCCCCCGATCTTTCAAACGCCTGTCTGTTTCTCGCGGATTTCCGCAAGTGTCTTGCAGTCAATGCAGAGTGTTGCGGTCGGGCGCGCTTCCAGGCGGCGGATGCCAATCTCCACCCCGCATTGATCGCAAAAGCCGTAGTCGTCCTTATCGATCCGGTCGATCGTCTTGTCGATCTTACGAATCAGCTTGCGCTCACGGTCGCGGGTGCGCAGTTCCAGGCTGAATTCTTCCTCCTGGGTCGCACGGTCACTTGGGTCCGCGTAATTGGCAGCGTCTTCCTGCAGGTGGTGTACAGTGCGGTCCACCTCCTCCATCAGCTGCTGCTTCCATTTCAGCAGGATGTCACGGAAGTGTTCCCGCTGCTCTTCGTTCATGTATTCTTCACCCTCGCCAGCTTCGTAGGGGGTGAAGTCGATGAATTCTTCCCGAGCGTTGGATTCTGTATTTGGCATCTGCTGCCCCTCCTGTTACCGCGCCGGCACCTGTGCCGGTCATCATCCAGCCCAATTCGGGCGGTCAGAGCGTCCTAGAGTCTGTTCCTACCTTTATAGAGTATTGGTAGCGGAACAGGCAAGATTGCGAAAGTAGCAGATATAACCGAGGTGGACCAGTCCATGCGATTTGAAAATGCTCTCATTCCGGGACGGCTGGAACGTCGTTACAAGCGATTCCTGGCAGATGTGACCCTGGAAAATGGCGAGACCGTTGTGGCGCATTGCCCCAATACGGGGTCCATGCGGGGATGCGATGCGCCCGGTAGCCGGGTCTGGCTCAGTCCGGCCCGGGATCCGCGCCGCAAGCTGGCCTATACCTGGGAGTTGGTCGAGACTGCCCGCGATGGCACCCTTGCGTGCATTAATACGGGCCACGCCAACCGGTTGGTGGGTGAGCTTCTGGCCAGCGAGCGTTGCCCCAGTTCACTTCGGGGATATCGGCGCCGGCGTCAGGAGGTTCGATACGGTGAGGAGCGCAGCCGAATAGACTGGCTTCTGGAGGACTCCGACTCTGATCAGCCGCCGGTATGGATTGAGGTCAAGAACGTGACTCTCGGCGAGGAGGGCACGGGCTATTTTCCGGATGCGGTGACGCAGAGGGGGCAGAAACACCTTCGTGAGCTTGCCGCCCGGGTTGCGGCGGGAGACCGTGCGGTGATCTTCTTCTGCGTCAGCCATACCGGCGTGAGCGAAGTGCGGCCGGCTGACGCGATTGATCAGCGATACGGGGAGCTTCTGCGTAGGGCGGTGGAAGGCGGTGTTGAGGCCTTTGCCTGGCGTGCGGAAATAACGCCCGAGTCCATGTTGCTTGTGGAGGCCTTGCCTGTTCGACTGGAGTCCTGAGGGGCGCCGGGGTCAGCTCTGCTGGCCGGGTCTGGCCCTGGAAGCCTCTGGTGATTGCACCTTCAGTGCCTGCAACAGGCGGCTGTTGAGTTCGTCAATCTGGCGGGAAAGCGTTCGCAAAAGGCGCATGAACGTCTCTGGCTGGGCCTGGATCAGTTGGGTAAACTCGTGAGACGGAACGGACATTACAGTCACATCCGTTTCGGCAATAATGCTGGTGGCGTGTGGAGAGTCTGCCAGCGCCGAGAGCACACCGAATATTTCTCCTTCGTGGACTTTCCCCACAATAACTCCCTGAACTTCAACGCGCGCCTCGCCACGCATGAGGGTAAAGACTTCTTCCGATACAGCCCCGGCGTTGACGAGAACTGTCCCTGCTCTCTGGCGCCGGAAGCCTGCGGTGGGGCGCATGCCGTGGCGGTTGGCGGCGGCGAAGGCCAGGAGAAGAGCCTGGGTCTGGCAGGCCAGGATTTGCGTGTATTGCCGCGAGAATTCAGTTTCTTCGAGCGCCCTGTTGATAGCGTTGTCGCTCAAGAGCCTCAGTTGCCCCGAGTCTTCGCTGCGAAGCTTGATGGGCCAGTCGGCCAGATCCGGGATCTGGAACAGGTCGCCGGGCTGGAGGATGAGTGCAATGCGTTCGTTATAGAGGACATCCAGAACACCGTAGCGGATCTGGATGAGCTGTCCGGCTGGCAGATCGTGGCAATTCTTGCCGGGAAGCAGAGGGATGGGGCTGCCTTCAGGGATCTTGATCTGTTTACACAGCTGATGATACCTGTCCAGGAGAGTATCCAACTGTTCAGGCTGATCACCCGGTATGTACATACGATGCTCCCTATCGTCTGTATCGCATCCTTGTGCCGTGATTAAGTGACATCACGATTTCATCGGCTTCCAGGTCATCTGGAAAATAACAGCCGGATATCTTGGTCCCGGCAATGCTGGCGCCTTCAATGTTGGTGTTACGGAAATCAATGCCGCGGAGATCAGCGCCACGGAAATAGGCGTTGCTCAGATCCAGGCCTTCCGCGTTCAGGCCTCGCAGATCCAGGCCCCGGAAATCACAGAAGGCGAAGCTGGGCAGTTCGTCCAGTTTTTCGCGCGCCTCATTGAATGCTTTTATGTTCTCGTCTCGAAGCGCTCTGTAAAGCGGGTTGTCGATGGTGCGTACATCTTCGTTCATGCCTGGTAGTCCCGAATTCGCCCTAAGATGTCCTTGTCGCTTCCAGCAAGTATAGAAGCCAACTGGCAATTTCGACACCAGACATTTTTCGTGCAGGCGACTACACGAAATGTTGCTCAATGGTCCGGATCAGGCTGGGTACTGCCTGAGGGTCATCCGTGCGGACATGAACACTGTGCTGGCGTTCCTCCTCGTCGAGGGGTTCGGCAGAAGCCAATTGCCGGTCCAGGACGGGCTCCGTCGCCTCAGAAGCCTCTCCCGTTCGTTTCGCCCGCTCCCGAATGCGTTCGCGCAGGGTTGCCTCCGGCGCTTCGCAGGAGAGGATCATTGAAGGCATGGCCAGGGCTTCTGCAACCGCCGCCAGTTGATGACGTTCATCGCGACGCAAAGCAGCCGAATCCGCAATGACCGGATAGCCTGCACCCAGAATCTCGCGTGTCAGTCGAGCCAGACGCTCGTATGTCTGAGTCGTCGCCTTGGGGGTGTAGATGCCCGCGTCCAGAGCGGAGTCGCTGCGGTCATGGGGGCCCAGTCCGAACAGTCGTTTGCGCTCAACGTCGGAACGGATGCGTATCATCCCCAGGGCTTCGGCCAGTTGCTGGCTAACATGGGATTTGCCGCTGGCGGAAAATCCGGTGGTTATGATCAGCCAGGGTTGTGGGATAGCCGTATACCGCTCGGCAAGATCTGCATAGGATTGGTATTGTGCCATTTGCTCTGCTTGTTGTTGTTCCGTCTGCGCGGGTGACAGAAGCGAGATTTTGGCGCGAATGAGGGCACGGTAAGCTTTGTAGAGCGGAAGCAGCTGGAGGGCGCCATAGTCACCGGTGTGCTCCAGGTAGCGGTTCAGAATCCGGAAGGAGAAGGGCGCCCGTCCGCGCTGCTCCAGATCCATCAGCAGAAAAGCCAGGTCGCATGCTGTGTCAATGCAACGGAAGCCCTGGTTGAACTCGATGCAGTCGAACACCGTTATCCGGTTCTCGAACCAGGCGATGTTGCCAAGGTGAAGATCACCATGACATTCCCGGATATGCCCTTGCTCAGCGCGTTGTTCCAGCAGCGGGGTGAGACGGTCCAGTGTGGAGGTCGTCCAGGCCTCCAGATGCTCCAGCTGAATCAGTTGATGTCGGTCTGTAAGGTGCTTGCGGATCTGCGGGAAGTTCTCCAGCATCGGAGCACGTACGTTTTCCGGGTCGACCAGAGGCTCATCGCTCTGGAAAGGGGCGGCTGCGCTGTGAAAGTCAGCGATAAGATCCGCCAGCTCGTCCATCTGAGAGCTCGTCAGTTGTTCTTTCTCACAAAGCCTGTCGAGAGTTTGGTCCGGGTCGAACTGACGCATGCGCAGTGCGTACTCAAAGGGCGAACCTTCTCCACCAAACACTGGAGCCTCAGTTGATCCCGTGATCGGGAGCACCTCCAGGTAGATTGATTCGGCGGTACGGCGATTGAGTCGCAGTTCTTCTTCACAGAAATGGTGTCGCTGCTCAAGCTCCCGAAAGTCCAGAAAACCAAGGTCCAGGGGTTTCTTGATCTTGTAGGCATAGGGGCCGGTCAGGATGATCCAGGAAATATGCGTTTCCACGATCCTGATCTCTTCGACCGGGTGATCGTAAACAGCAGGATCTCTCAGCGCCTCAATGAGTGGCTCGTCCAAGTTGGCCTCCTTGAATTTAACTGGGTGCTGCTCGCTGGGGCATTACGCACAACGGATCCGTGCGTTAGTAACCGATTTTCAGCATACAGAAAAAGGGAAGAAATTGAATGCCCTGGCGCCGATCGTGCAAGCTGTTGCGAAAAATAACGCATCTGTAAACAAGGAAAGGGATGATGCGCTACAACGAATGTTTATAATGTCGCCCCATGAGTCAAGCCCGCACCGCGCCCCGTAAGGGCAAATCCCAGGCCCCGAGAAAAAAGCCGCCACGCCGTACCTTCAGATGGAAGTCGCTGGTCTGGCGGCTTGCGCTGGTGGGGCTGTTATTGCTCGTGGCCTGGATGATCTATCTGGACATCGAGGTAACTTCCACCTTTGAGGACCATCGCTGGGAGGTGCCCTCCCGGGTCTATGCCCGACCTCTTGAGCTCTACAGTGGCGCCCCGGTTGATATCAAGGCCGTGGAAGAGGAGCTGCGGGAGCTTGGCTATCTGCCGGTCAGCGCAACACCCCGCAGTGCGGGATATTTCTCTCGCTCCGGCAGCACGCTCGTCGTTCACACCCGGGGCTTTCGCTTCCCCGACGGTGATGAGCCGGGGCGGCTTCTCGAGCTCGGTTTCAGTAATGGAAACCTGGAGCGGTTTCGCGTATTGGAGAACGAGGAGGAGCCGATCGCACGCCTGGAGCCCCAGCAGATTGCGGGGATCTACCCGGGCCATAACCAGGATCGGGTGCTGGTGCGCCTGGATGACGTGCCGCCGTTGCTTCGAGAGACCTTGATCCGGGTCGAAGACCGTAATTTCGAAGATCATTTCGGGTTGGCTCCGGTGTCCATCATGCGGGCATTTGTTGCCAACCTGCGTGCTGGGCGAGTGGTGCAGGGCGGGAGTACCCTGACGCAGCAGCTGGTCAAGAATTTCTACCTCACCGATGCCCGCACCTATCAGCGCAAATTCAACGAAGCCCTGATGGCCTTGCTGCTGGAGTTACGCTATTCCAAGGACGACATCCTGGAGAGTTATATCAACGAGGTCTACCTCGGCCAGGCAGGCCCGCGGGCCATTCACGGTTTCGGCCTTGGCAGCCGTTTCTATTTCGGCAAGGAGCTGCAGGAACTCGAACTTCATGAAATCGCACTTCTGGTGGCCATGGTGCGTGGCCCCAGTTACTACAATCCTCGTCGCTTCCCGGAACGGGCCCGTGATCGCCGTAATCTGGTTATCGACGTGCTGGAAAGTCAGCGCGTTATCGATGCGAGGACTGCGGACAAGGCGCGCTCCCAGCCGCTGGAGGTAGTTGCGCCCCCTCGGGAGGCCGTGAACCGCTATCCGGGATTTATGGATCTGGTCCGTCACCACCTTGAGCGTGACTACAGTGACGAAGATCTGGAATCCGCCGGCCTGAGGATCTTTACGACCCTCGATCCCCGCGTGCAGGAAAGTGCGGAACGCCAGATGAGCAACATGTTGGTGGCGATTGAGCAGGACGAGGCGCCGGGAGCTCTTGAAGGCGCGGCTTTGATTACACGACGCGAGAGTGGCGAGATCCAGGCTCTGGTCGCCGGGCGAGATCCGCGCTATTCGGGATTCAATCGTGCCATGCAGGCGCGCAGGCCCATTGGCTCGCTGGTAAAGCCCGCAGTTTATCTGGCCGCCCTTGAACAACCTGACCGATACACGCTGGCGAGCCGGTTGCAGGATGAACCCTTCGAAATTGAGTTCGAAAACGGGGATCTCTGGGCTCCGCGCAATTTCGATGGTGAAGCGCATGGAGAGGTGCCGCTGCATCGAGCCTTGTCGCAATCCTACAACCTGGCCACGGTGCGCCTGGGACTGGACATCGGACTTGAGTCCGTTCTGGATAGCCTTGAGCGTCTGGGGCTGCGGTATCAACCACCGCTCTACCCGTCGCTGCTTCTGGGCAGCATTGATATGACGCCGCTGGAAGTGGCAGAGCTCTATCAAACCATTGCCGCCGGCGGTTTTCAGGTACCCTTGCGCTCCATTCGGGCGGTGACGACCAGTGAGGGTGAGGTCCTGTCACGCTATGATCTGGATCTCCGTCGTCAGGTCGACGCCGGTCCCATGCATCTGCTGCATTACGGACTGCAGGAGGCGATGCGTGAGGGAACCGGTCGGTCGGTCTATAACCTGATTCCCGGTCACCTGCACACGGCGGGGAAAACCGGCACCACCAACGAAGGTCGTGACAGCTGGTTTGCAGGCTTTACCGGCAGCCATCTCGGGGTCTTCTGGGTGGGCGGTGATGATTACCGGGCTACGCACCTCACAGGCAGCACTGGCGCGCTCCAGATCTGGGGGCGTACCATGGGGGAATTGCCCCAGAGCAGTTTTACGCCAGTCATACCGGATGGCATCCGTTATGACTGGATTGACGAGGAAACCGGGGCCATTACCGAGGATGAATGTCGGGGTGCGCGGCAGATGCCTTTCATCGAGGGCTCCCAGCCCCGGGAGAGGGTCGCCTGCGAAGACACCGTTGGTGGACGCATACAGCGCTGGTTCCAGCGCAATTTCTGACATTTTGGGATAACGCAATGACCATCAAGCATGTACTGATTCTTCTGGCGGCAGTTCTCCTGCTCGCCGCCTGTGCCACGCCGGGAGACATGGCCAGCAGAGAAGACGCGCCCACCGTCGAGGAACCGGACGCGCCGGAGGCTGCCCCTGAGCAGGACACTCCGCAACGTGCAACAGGTTCTGAGCTCTCCCCGGTTGCTGCCAATCTTCTGGCTTCTGCCCAGGGGCTTCTGAATGGCGGGGATACGGACGGTGCGCTGAATCTTGCCCAGCGGGCCCATCGGATTTCTCCGGACGCCGCCGAGGTCTACTTCCAGTTGGGTGAGATTCATATGGCCAGAGGCGATTACGCCCGTGCGGAGCAGTTTGTACTCAAGGGCATCGACAAGGCCGGCAACAACGAAAGCCAGCAGCGCACGGGCTGGCAGATGCTGGTCGATATCCGTGAGAGCGATGGGGATATGGCCGGGGCCCGAGAGGCCGAACAGCGCGCTGCCAATCTATAGCCTGTTCAGTTGATTGCCCGGGCACAAAAAACCGGCCAGTGAACTGGCCGGTTTCTTATCAGTAGCGTTTACTCGGCGTTTTCGAGTTCGAAGTTTTCGGTCTGGGTTTCGTTCGCTTCCACGCTGACGTCACGTGTGCCGCGGAAATCCAGCGCTTCTTCTGCTTCCGGGTCGTCCGAGTCGCAGGTGTAGGCGATGGTGTAGTCACCTTCCGCGAGGAAGGCCGCACGGTAGTTGTGCTCGTCGGCGTCCTCGTCATAGTTGACTGCAGCCGACATCAGCGGAGACTGTTCATCGCTGTAGTCGAAGGGTTCTACGCCCATTCCTTCATAAACATAGACCGCCCCCGCATATTCCTGCCCGCTTTCATCCGCACAGGCGTCGGAAATCAGCTCCGGGAAGACTGTGCCGGCAATGGCGCCTACCTCGGTGTTGTCGACAAGCCGCAGGGCGGGGCGCAGGAAGTAGACATCCTGTCCCTGGGGGTCCGTGATGGCTGCTCGCAGGTCAAAGTCGATAGTGAAGTTTGCTTCACCGCCCTGGGGCACAGTAAAGCCGCTTACAAGCCGCAGGCCCTGCTGGTCGCCAGAGGGCACGCGCAGGTCGACCTCGCCGCCGGTGTCACTCTCGACCACGAACATATTATCCTGATTAAGCTCAAGCAGGATCCAGTTGTACTCCCCTGCGGGCACTTCCTCGTCACTGAACAGGTTTGCTGCATTGCCCTCCTGAAGCTCGAGCATGTCGACGGTAATCTCATCTTCCAGCTCGATTTCCACCCGGTCACCGTCACGGGGTTTCAGTGTTACACCGGTAAAGCTCACTTGAACTTTGTCCAGAGAATCCACCGGGGCATCGGTAACATCCAGCGATAGCGAACCGGTCGACTCGGATGACGAGCTGCCGCTGAAACAACCAGCGAGGCCCACGGCCGTGGATGCCATGATCGCAAGTGTCAGCGGTTTGAATGCTGTTGTCTGCATGGTGTAGCTCCTGTTGTCTTCGAAGTCTTGATGGAGCCCCGCCGGTCGTTACGGCGTTGGACTTACCCTGACCCACGCCCGTGGGCGTCAGAGGGTTCCTCCTGATTTGATTACAGAATATCAATGTCACTGCGGTTCGCTTCGGGTTATTTTTACTGAGTCTGCTATAACCATGGTCTGCTGACGTCTGTTTTGGAGTTCCACTTGTTTTTTTCACGTTCCCAGGCCAAAACCTTTGATCGTCTGGTACAGCCTCACCTGCGGGGGCTGTACCGGTTCGCGGTTCGTCTGACCGGTCATCCGGAGGATGCCGAGGATCTGGTGCAGGA
>SLIH01000469.1 GCA_007135745.1 Halomonas sp.
AAAAGCTTCAAAAGGAAGTAAAGCGAGCAGAAGGAAAACTTCAAAATCAAGGGTTTGTAAGCAAAGCGCCGAAACAATTGATAAAAGAAGAGGAAGAAAAACTAATCAAATATCGAGAGATGCTAAATACTATTGAAGATCGATTAATGCAGCTGAGAAAAAGACAATAAAAGTCAGGAGAAGCATAATGAGAAAGCTTTCAATGGCCGTTGCGGTGTCTACCATGGCCTTGGCTGCGCCGGGCCTGGCTGCAGCCGACACGTTCAACTATGCGGCTGTGAAGGGGGGCTGGACCCAGGTAACCAGCAATCACTTCGATACAGTAGCGCCCGCTGATCAGGATGATTTTGATACCCGCACGGACGTTCGTTACGACGACGGCTTCAATGGCTCCCTGGCCTTTGGTCGCCAGTATGATTCCGGCCGTAACTTCAATGTGCGGGTGGAACTGGAGCTTGGCTACCAGGAAGCGGATGTGAAGCAGCACCGTGCCCGCGTCATTGACCGTACAGACCCGAACGTCCCGGTTACCGACCAGATTGACCGTCCGGAGGATTCGGACGGAACCTTCTCCATGGCCTACGGGTTTATCAGTGCCTACGGGGAGCGGGACCTTAACCTCATACCTGATACCAGTTTCATCTTTGGTGCTGGCGGGGGTGTGATCCAGGTAACCTTTGATGATTACGAGGCCGATGGGGTCGTGCTCATCGATGATGACGACGTCACCTTCGGTTTTCATCTGACCGCGGGCTGGGCCTATCACGTGACGGATCGTATCGCCCTCGAAGGCACGTATCGCTATATTTCCGCAGAAGATGTTGGGCTTGAAGCCGAAGACGGTACGTCCACCCGTCAGCGGGTTGAAAGCCACAATATTATGGCGGGTGTGCGCGTCGGTTTCTGACGCAGAGCCTGTCCCGTCGGTCCGCTTGCGCGGGCCGACGGATTCCCTCCTGATTTTATATCTCCCCAATCAACGCATCAGGCCTCGCAGCTCGGGCGTGTCTTGAGCCGCAGGTAACCCCGCACCCTCCGTGAGATCATGTCCACAACAATGTTCAGTAATGCGGTCACCAGTATCAGCACCATGGCCTTGTCGAAGCGGATATCCTGTATAGCGCCCTCAACATAGAATCCCAGGGTATAGATGCCCAGAATACCCAGAATCGCGGTTTCACGCATGATAATCTCCCAGCGGTAAAACAGGAAGGCGAGGAAGGGCGGGTAAACCCGGGGCAGCATTTCGTAGCTGTAGCGGTTGAAGCCGCTTGGGGCACCCTGCCGGAGGCTTACCTCACTGCTCATGTGACCGATGAGATGGCCGATGATGCCGCCGTTATGCAGCGCCAATGCGACCACTGCAGGTAACATGGAAGGCCCCCAGAGCTGCAGTAGAATGTACGCCAGCATATATTCCGGTGTGGAGCGTGCAATCACCAACAGCACATGACCGCCCGTGCGTCGCTTTGGGCCCAGGAAATGACGGGAGACGAGGGGAAAGGCCAGTAGCGCCAGAATACCGGTCAGCACCAGCGCAATCTGGGTCAGAACGACGGTGTTCCAGATTCCGGGCAGCGCTTCGTTCATCAGGATGTCACTCAGCCAGGGCCAGAAACCGTCCCAGCCTTCGCCACGCCTGAGCGGTGACGGGACAATGTCCTCGGTAAAGAAGCGGGTCACATTACCCCACATGATGGGCATGCCATCGCCGAGCAGAAACGGTGATGCTGCGAGATAGAGCGGAACCAGTCGGGCCCGCAGCCAGATGCGCATGGTGGCAATCAGGACATAGAAAAGCAGCAGCAAGGCACCGACTTCCGAGTAAAGACCTTCGGAGAAAGAGGTTTCCAGATAAAAGCCCAGGGTGGGCAGACCAATAAAACCAAGGATGGCCGAGGAGCGCAGCCCGCACTCCAGGCGATAGCTGGTGTAGGTCTTCAGATGGGGCCAGGCGTCTGGTATACGGGCGAAGAGGAACCGCGAAAGAATGCCTGTTCGGCCAGGCAGTGTTCGGGAGGGCAATGGGTCCGCTTCGTCCAGGATCTCGGAATAGACCTTGGCGAAAATTCCCGAGAATGGGATGGCGATGGCCAAAACACCCGTCAGGGGATGAAAGCCGAAGAACTGGAGCAGGATCAGGCCCCAGAAAATCTCATGAATGGCGCGGATAAAGGCGCAGAAGGTGCGCACAACCCGTGAGCTGAAAATCAGGGCAAGGCCAAAGCCACCCAGAGCACCCAGAGCCACGCCGGTAAAGGCGAAAGCCACGGTTCGAATGAACGCCGTTCCCAGCTCTGTGGTGGCCGTGAAATCGGGCGTGATCAGCCCCATGCCCAGCCGCCGCATTTCTTCCCAGGGATTCTGGGTGGTAATGGCGATGTCTGCAAAAAGCAGGCACGCCAGTGCTATGCCAACAAAGATCAGTGTGGTGCGTGCGGTGCGGGACCTGAACATGATCAGTAGAGCGGTTGCAGATCGTGGGCCGAGAGCCGCTTGCTGGGCTCGTCCAGGACGATTTTCCCCGCCCGGATGCCAACAACCCGGTCACTGTGGCCCAGGGCAAGTTCCACATCGTGCAGCGCAATCACTGCCGTTGTGTAGTGATCAGTCAGTGCCTTCATTACGGTCTGGGCCAGGGGGCCATCCAGGGCGGATATGGGCTCGTCCGCCAGCAGTATCTCGGCCTGCTGGTAGATGACTCGGGCCACGGCGGTGCGCTGGCGTTGGCCACCGGAGAGTTCGCCAGCCGGTTCCTGCAGTTTCTCTGGCAGGGAAAGTCGCGTCAGTATGGGTTCGATCAGCGAGCGTTCCCGTTTCAGTGGATAAATGAGGTTGAGCAGGTTATACCAGCCCGGATGGCGATCCAGGCGCCCCATAAACACATTGTGGAAAACCGATAGTGTGTCCACCAGCCCCAGCTCCTGTGGCATGAACGCGGCCCTGGGGCCTGCCTGCTCATATAGCAGGCTCAGCAGTGTGGATTTCCCCGCACCGCTTTTTCCGACCAGGGCCACAATCTCACCCGCCTCGATCTCCAGTGAAAGTGGCCCCAGCACGGGAGCGCCACCAAAGCTGGCAGTGATGTCTTGCAACGACAGTAATGGCATCAGTCCAGCAGCCCAATGGCCTCGCCAACTTTGCGGATGGGATCGTAGTGCTCATTGTCCACCGGGACGAAGCGTTCCCGGGGAAAGCTCGCCAGAAGCTCTGGGTCATCCATGTCCAGAAGGGCCTGCTGAACGCGTTCCTTGAATCCTTCGCCAAAACGTTCATCCACATCACCCCGGATGGTCCACTGATAGTTGGGGAAGGAGGGGGACTTCCAGATCACCCGCACCCTGTCGGTGTTGATGCGTCCCTCTTCGAGCATTCTGTCCCAGACGGCATAGTTGAGTGCGCCGACCTGGTAGGCGCCGGATTCCACCAGCGCGATGGTGCGGGAGTGGTTTCCGCTGTAGCCGACACGACTGAAAACATCGTTGGGCGCCTCATTGAAGCGTTCACGGATATAGTATTCCGGCATCAGGCGTCCGGAGGTTGAACCGCGGGAACCAAAGGTGAAGGTTTTGCCGCGAACGGCCT
>SLIH01000199.1 GCA_007135745.1 Halomonas sp.
ATCGAAGTTTTCCAGCCGCAGTTCCATTTTGCCGGCCTCGACCTTGGACAAATCGAGAATGTTGTTGATCAGATCCAGCAAGTGCTTGCCGGCGGCACTGATTTTTCGCAGATCGGCGCCGAACTCATCCAGGTGCTGGTCAAGGGCATCCTCCTGCAGCATCTCGGAATAGCCCAGAATGGCGTTGAGCGGCGTACGCAACTCGTGGCTCATGTTGGCCAAAAAGAGGCTCCTGGTCTTGCTGGCCGCTTCAGTGGCTTCCCTGGCCTTGTCAACCTCGTCCTGAGCGAGCCGACGTTCTGTCACGTCTTCCATCGCCAACACCAGCAGCTCACCGTGGCGGCCTGCCTGAAGCTTGCGCGCGTTGAGCAGCATCACGCGGCGCCCGATGACTGGGAAAACGTGCTCCAACTCGAAATTGTTGAATACCGAGCTCTTGGGAACCACCTCTTCGAGTAGCGTCCGCAGGTCGGGTATGTCCCACTGGCCATTGCCCAGTTCGTAAATGAGACGGTTCTCAGTCTCTTCGCGAGATACTTGAAAGGTTTGATAGAACGCACGGTTGGCAGAGTGCACACGTAGGGTGGTGTCGAGGATCAACAGGGGCTCGCGCACCGTGTCCACGATGTCCTGAGCGTAGTCCTGAATATCGTCACCCTGTGTTCTTCGTTTCATCATGGGCGTCTTCGTCGTGTCATGCGGGTATGGGTGCCGGATCTCCGGTGTCGGAGACTTCCAACGCCAGGATGGAGATATCGTCTTGGGCACTGGCGTCCCCGCGCCATTGCTCGATCGCGCCCAGTAGAGCGGCGACGCTTTCCGAGAGTGACTCGGAGCATCCCCGGCCAATTGCCGCGAGTAGCCGGTCGTTGCCGTACTGCTCGCCGCTGGGGGCTGCCGTTTCAGGAATGCCATCCGAGTAGAGGTACAATCGGTCGCCTGCCGCCAGGCGGACGGACCGCTCCTCGTACGGGTCCTCCGCCAGACCGATGGGGAACCCTTGACTTTCCAGGATCACGGGCGCCGCGCCTGCGGGCAGATGCACGGGGCCGGGATGGCCGGCGGATACGTACTGGAATTCCCAGGTCGCGACGTCCAGGATGCCGTAGAGCAACGTGGCGAACTGTCCGGTCGTCGCGTCGAACGGGAAGAACCGGTTCAGATGGTCGGCAACCCGGACAGGCGCTATCACCTCGCCCCCATTGGGGACCTCGCCATTGCCGACCAGAATCGAGGCCGGCTCCGGCGGTGGTGACAGGACACGGCTTAGCGCGACCGACAGCAGGGCTGACACGACTCCGTGGCCGCTGACATCCAGGATATAAAGTGCGACGCGCCCGCCGCGAAGGGGGATGATGTTCAGGCCGTCGCCGCCCAACTCGTCGCAGGGCTGGTAGCTCCAGCTAAGCGCCGTGCCCGGCACCTGGAGTGTTTCGCGGGGCAGGAAGGAGGCCTGAATCTTGGCCGCCGCTTTCAAGTCACGTGACATTCGGCTGTTGATCTGTTCCAACCATGCATTGGTTTCTTCAAGCTGCCGGTTCCGCAGTTCCAGGTGCTGCTCCAACAGCTTGACCCGCTCGGCCTCCCGCTTCAGCGCCAGGTGAGTCTCGACCCGAGCCAGGACCACGGGAAAATCCAGCGGCTTGGTTACGTAATCGCTCGCCCCCAGTTCCAGGGCCGTCACAATGTCGGCGCTCTCACCCTTGGCCGTGGTGATGATGATCGGCAGGTGGGTTGCAGTGTATGTTTGCCGAAGGGTCTTCATGACCTCCAGACCGCTCAACCCGGGCATCATGACATCTAAAAGAACCAGGTCGAAGCGATGCTCGCGAATCAGTTCCAGCGCGCCGTTCCCGTCGTGGCCAACGGTGACTTTGTAACCTTGGCGCTCCAATCGCCGCGAGAGCATGTCCCGGTCCATTTCGTTGTCATCAACGACAAGCAAATAAGGGTGGCTGTTCAACATGGAAAGAAGTGCCGAAGCGTGTGGGCCTCGGCGCTTGTGAAGAGAGTATCCGATGTTTTGCCGCTGCTCAGTGCTTGAAGAGGGCTCAATGGCGATTGCGGCGGCGCCGGATCAGACCCAGCATGCCCAGCAGCCCCAGGCCCGGACCAACGGCGGCGGGGGACGGCACGGCTGCGATCTCGACCACCATATCCTGGTAGTCCCAGTCCTGGAAGCTGTCCTCGAAGAACAGCATGTAGATCGGCTGAAGCCGGTCCAGGCCTTCGATCTTGTACGTGACCATGTGGTCCAGGTCATCGTTGTCAGCCTCGAGCGAGGTGTGCATCACACCCGCCACACCCTCACGCGCCCAGCGAAACGATTCCAGGTGACCCAGGTCGATGTTCATCGATGATCCCTGAACGTTGAATTCGCTGCCGGTCACGTCAAACAGGTTTACGAACTCGGTCTCGACGTCCTCGGTCACGCCGGGCACGTACCCGAACGACTGTGGAAACCGAGCGAAACTGGCCACTGCCCGGGCACGGATCGGCCCGTTGCCGAGCATGGCGTTGTCCCAGATCTGATCGTCCGGCCCCTGCGAATTAGTGTCGGCCAAGCGGATCGCGCTGATCCCCGCCGCAGCCCCACTGCCGATGAAGTCCCGATTGTTGGCATCCAGACCGAATGAGCCCGCCTCGCCGCCGCCGTATACTTCCTCAAAGATCAGCAGGTGGCCGTCCTCGCCGAAGGCGGCATCGTCTACGGTGGTATAGCTCGCGGCACCTGCCACACCTCCACTGAACCCGATTGCTGCAACCATGGCGCCCACGATTGCGGCCGCCGTCCTCTTGCGAACCGACATCATTTCCAATTTCATCATTCGCATCTCAAACCTCCTCTTCGGAACAAGGCACTCTTTATGCCCAACTCAACTGGGACGAGCACGTTGCTGCCCAGCGTTACATTTGCCGTCACCGTTAGGCCCAGGACCTAAGCCGTCGTGAGCCAACGCCTCTCAAACAGCGTGGCAATCACCATGATCACCGCCAGCACCAGCAGGATCTGAAAGCTCCGGCCCGTGATGTCGGACGTGTACGTACCGAGCATCCATGCCGTCAGAAGTGACATCGCAAGCATCCAGATCATGATTTTCGCCTCTCGAGTCAACTCGAGCCCCATGAAACATCCGGGGCCACGCGTGGCGGGACGTTGACCGGTTCGCTCCTGCTGCCACGGGCTACCCCGCGCACAAAAAAAGCCGACTTGGTTCGGCACCCCAAAAAGTGCGGAACCAAGTCGGCCTACTCGTCAACGGGCCTTCCGGCGGCTTGGCCGGGCTGCCCCTTACCTAGTCTTCCGACACCGGAGCCGATTGATACTGCATTCGTGCTCCGCTGGTAATATTCACTATATCCCCTCGGGCCTGGCGATCAAGGGCGTATCCGATTTTTTTCCGCCTCCTCCGCAGAATCTGTGGATGCCCCGCGGCCGCTCTCATTCTGATTCTCCGGATTCCAGGGCGTTGGTGGTGTTTTTGGGGTTGCGCGTTGTGGCGCCGAGTTTCAGCGAGACCTCGGCGACCCTGATTTCCAATGGACACCTGGGATGCGAAACGCCCACGGCACGGCCGA
>SLIH01000016.1 GCA_007135745.1 Halomonas sp.
GGTGCCAGCTGGCGCCCTTTGGGTCGGGTGGTCATTGGGAGGGGGGTTGGCGATGTTGGCGGCGCGCCAGTGGCCGGAACAGGTGGGGGCGGTTGTAACCATCGCCTCGACACCTTGTTTTGTGACCCGCTCAGATTGGCCGGAAGCTATGCCGCAGGCGGAGTTTGACCAGTTCACTCAGGCCCTGGCCTGTGATGAGCAGAGAGTACGGAAGCGGTTCATGGCGTTGATGGTGAGTGGGGACGCTCAGCCGCGCGCTGCCATGCATACGCTCAAGGCCTGTTCCCGGGGCCCCGTTCCGTCGCCGGAGGCGCTCAGGATCACCCTGGGCTGGCTGCGCAGCATTGACGAACGTTCGTTCTGGAGCAGCGCCCGGTTGCCCGCCCTGCATCTTTTTGGCGAACAGGATGCCCTGGTCCGTAGCGGAACGCCGCAAGCGCTGGGGCTGGACGACGGTCGATACCGGGTGCTCGAGGGAGTCAGTCACTGGCCCCGGGGGCAGCAGGCGGAGCGGATAGGCTCCATGATTAAGCGGTTTTGGGAACAGAGCTTATGAATGCCAAAGTATCCAGTCAGATAGTGCGTAAATCCCGGGTGGCCGATGATTTTGGTCAAGCGGCGGCACGCTATGATGAGGTGGCACGTCTCCAGCGTCAGGTCGGAGAGCAGCTGATGACGCGGCTGCGCCCCGGCGAAGCTGGCCATGTACTCGATCTTGGCTGCGGTACCGGGTATTTTCTGCCCCGGCTGCTTGAGGCTTTGGCGCCGGCTCAGTTGACGGCCTCGGACCTTTCCCCTGGTATGATCCGCTACGCCCGCGAGCAGCGCGGGGTGGCTGCGGACTGGCTGGTAGCCGATGCCGAGTCGCTGCCACTGGGGGATGCCAGCGTGGACCAGGTATTCTCCAGCCTCATGATTCAGTGGTGCTCCGACCCGGTAGCGGTCTTGCGTGAGGTGCGACGGGTGCTGAAGCCTGGTGGTGAGGCGGTTTTTTCCACGCTGACCGACGGCACCCTGCATGAACTCCGTGAAGCCTGGGCCCAGGCCGATCCCGGCGTCGAGCACGTCAATCAATTTCGTTCGCGCTCGGAATACGAGCAGTTGATCAAGTCGGTTTTTGATCATGCAGGCATAGAATCCGTGCCGTTGACGTTCTGGTATCCGGATGCCATGGCGCTGCTGCATGAACTTAAGGAGCTGGGTGCTCGCTATAAGGATGAGGGGCGGCGCGCCGGGGTGACGGCGCCCGGGCGATTCCGGCGTCTTAAGCAGGCCTACGAGCAGTGGCGTGATCCTGCAAAAGGGCTGCCGGCAACCTGGCAGGTGGCGTTTATCCATATTCAGGGTTGAGGAACGGATCGTGGCAAAGAAGGTTTACTTTGTAACCGGAACCGATACCGGTGTCGGCAAGACGGTGGTATCCGCCGGCCTGCTGGCTCTGGCAGGGCAGGCTGGGCTGCGCACCCTGGCCATCAAGCCGGTGGCTTCGGGGTGCGAGGATACCCGGGACGGTCTGCGCAACGAGGATGCGCTGCATCTTCAGTCCAGTATCACCGAAACCATGAGTTACGATCAGATCAACCCCGTCGCCCTGGCCCCGGCTATCGCACCTCATGTGGCGGCGAAGCAGGCGGGTACCATGCTCTCCGCGGAGCGGTTGGCGGGGTTCTGCCGGGGTGTGATGATGCAGCCCGGGGATTTTATGGTCATCGAAGGCGCCGGCGGATGGCGCGTGCCACTCAACGACCGCGAAACCTACGCGGATCTGCCCCGAATCCTCTCGGTTCCGGTCATTCTTGTGGTGGACCTGAGATTGGGGTGCATTAATCACGCGTTACTTTCGGCGGAATCAATCCGTCAGGATGGTGTGCGTCTGGCCGGGTGGGTTGCCAACCGCTGCTCGCCCGAACCGATGAGCAATGAAGACGATACCCTTGCCTACCTCGGGTCGCACATGGGCGCTCCCTGTCTGGGTGTGGTGCCCTGGCTCTCCGGAGGCCGAGGTCTGGCGCCGGCTGGTGATGTGGCGCGGCACCTGGCACTGCCTCAGGCATAACATTCATTAACTTGCAATTGATTGAAAATTAAACACCCGTATGCTCTAATCAGGGCAAGTATCAGAGCAGTTGCGAGGTGTGCGAATGATGAATAATACGCTGGCAGCCGGCCTTCAGGGCGTTCACAACGGCATGAGTGGCATGCAGGATGCAGCGGGTCGCATTGCGCGCGCCGGAACGACGGAAACCGCATCGCAGAATGGCGTCGATCAGCCGCTGCGGATGGAAAACGACAACGCAGGTTTGGCGGAATCCATCGTTGATCTGCGCATCAATCAGCGTGGTGTCGAGGCGTCAACAGCCGTGGTGCGCACAGCGGATGAGATGTTGGGGACGCTTCTTGATGAGAAGGCCTGACGACTACATGGAAGCGCCGTGCCGGTTACTATCAGCCCTGTCACACCAAGTGCATCAAGCGCTGCAATAGAGCCTGCCACTCGGGCTCCTCAAAGCGAGAGTACGCCTGCGCCCCCTCCCGACGTACGCATCTCCATTCCTGCCGCTACCACCGAATCTCCGGCTATACAGCGACCGGTGAGTTCTCCGAGGGAACCGGTTCGCGACGAGCTTGATTCCGAAATCGGGCGGGATCCTCGCCGGGCCTCTGATGACCTGAGCTTTTCCTCTATGGATGAGCGCGACAGTACCGATCGCCCGGATGTTGACGGTGTGGAAGAGGGGGCGGTCGAGAGGGTTTCACAGGATCGATTGACGCCCCAGGAGCAGGCGCAGTTGCGTGAACTCCAGGCGCGGGATCAGGAAATCCGTCAGCGTGAGCTGGCGCGTCAGGTGGTGGGCGGTCAATACACGGGACAACCGAACCTATCATTCGAGCGTGGTCCGGACGGTCAGCGTTATGCTGTCAGCGGCGATGTGCCTATTGACAGCGCGCCGGTTCCGGACGATGCGCAGGCAACGATTGAGAAAATGCGTGTCGTCAGGGTGGCCGCCCTGGCGTCCGCCAATCCATCCCCCGAGGATGTTCGGCTGGCACTTTCCGCTATGCAGGCGATGCAGGAGGCGCAGGCTCAAGTGAGGGCAGAGCGCCAACAGGAGCTCAGTCAGAGCCTGGAGCAAGCTTCCAGTGGTGCCACGGAACGCCCACTGGCGGTTTTTCGTGAAGTGGCCCGGGAGGGCGAGCTTTCCTCGGCGACTGCCAGTGGTTCCCGCCTTGATGCGCGCGCCTGAATCATCAATCTATCTTTTTCGTTATTGCGTATCCGTTTGTTGTTTTGGTGCAATTCACGCTTGACAACAACACGGCTCCAAACGTATGTTTCAAACAGTCGTTTAAATGGCACGCCGCCTGCCTTCGGGTAGCGCGGATAACGGTCGGCTGCCGGCCTTCACGCAGATGATCGTGGCCTTCCCGCACGAACTCTGCAGCAGAACCATGAAAACCGAGGTGTAGACTTATGCCCCAGTACAAAGCGCCCTTGCGTGACATCAAATTTGTCATGAGTGAACTGCTGGATTCGGAAACGCATTACAGCAAAATCCCGGGTGGCGAGGAAGCCAC
>SLIH01000232.1 GCA_007135745.1 Halomonas sp.
AGGCATGACGCCGGGGGCCAGTGGCGAAAGGTTGTAACGCCTGAGGTTTATTCCACTTCGATGTCCGGATTGAAGAGCCGCAGGAAACGGCCCAGGGCGATCCGGCCGCCGCGCTCGAACTCGTAATCCCGGGCCAGGGCCACGGCCGGGTTGCGCTGCTCGGCGAGCAGCTGCTTGAAGCGCAGGCTGTCCACCCGGACATGGATGTCGGCGTCATCATGGACTCCGTCTTCAAGCTCTGTAACCCCGTGGCGCACCGTCAGGGTACGGGCCTCGTCCAGATCGGTGAATTCGAACGCCACCCGCTGATGGATGTCCCAGGCGGCTTCCCCGTCCAGGGCGACGGCCATGCCATTGAAATAGGTGGACAGGGGAATCGATTCAAGCATCCGATCATCGGGAATCACGATTCGATTGGGAACTTCGAAATCACCGGCGAGTTCCCCGGCATGGGTCAGATAATAGTGCCGGGCGTTGGGATTGATCTCGCGCTCGGCCAGCCCATGCAGGGCCTGGATGCGTGCTTCACGGCCCGCGTCGTGCTGCGGTGCTTTCCGCAACAGGAGGTCGGTCAGCTCCAGCACCCACTGGTATTCGCCGGCCTCGAGCGCTTGGGCTACGGCATCGGCCAGGGCTGACTCACCGCCGATCAGCTCGACCATGCGCTGTGCTTTCTCCGCCGGTGGTGTGGGATGCAGGTTGGTCGGGTTGCTGTCGAACCAGCCAAGCTGGCCCTGATAGATCATGCGCGCGGACCATTCGGGTTTGCCGTAGAAGGGCTGCAGGAAAGGGGAGTCGGCCAGGTGAGGGGGCAGCTCCAGGCGCGGCGCCAGCTCGTCCGGGGTCAGGCCTGCATTCATCATGCGGATGGTCTGGTCGTAGACGTAGCGGATGCCGTCGCGGTAATCGGTGAGGTGGCGATAAATCTCATCGGCCCCATGAATGGGCCGTGAGTGGCTGGGCACTATGATCTCGGCGCCGAGGCGGCGCATCATGTCGAGGCTGTCGGCCCAGGTTTTGGGGTCGCGGTAGCTGGTGCCGCGAATGGTGTAGAGGTTGGGGAAGGCTCGGTAGAAATTATCCCCGGGCATCAGCACGTTCTGTTCGGGGAGCCAGACCAGGATCTGATCGTCGGTTTCACCCGGCGCGTGCTTGAGCACCAGGCGCACGCCGGCCACTTCCACCTCGAGGGTGTCGCTGAAGGTGTCTGTGGGGCGCAGCATGTTGACGGTGGAGTCCGGCTGGGTGTCCACAAAGGGGCCTATGCCGACGTTGGTGCGTTCCTCATTGCGCAACATGTTGCCGTACATGTGCATGGAGCGCCGGGTAATGATCGGCTGCAGCTTACTGAAGATCTTGTCCGCTTCTTCTTCCAGGGTGTCATGGGCAAAGATTTGCACCGGGACATCGTCGTCAACAAATGCGGCGGCGCCGAAGATGTGGTCGGGATGGGAGTGGGTGTAGACCAGTGCTTTCACGGGTTTGTCGGTGATGGCCCGGAAGCGCTCGGCGACCCGCTGTGCGGCCTCCATGGATTCCATGGTGTCGACAATGATTACGCCGTCGTCGCCTTCGATCATGATCGAGTTGGCGATGCCGAAGCCTATGGCCACATGGATGTTGTCCGTGACCTGGATAACCTGTTCCTCGAACTCCTCGCCGTGCGCGTGAAGCGCTTCGGGCGTTGCCGCGGGGGGCTGTCGGTCGGCGGTCTCCCTGTCGCAGGCGCTCAAAAGCAGCAGGGCGAAAAACAGTGCAGTAAGGGTTCGCATGATGTCTCCTCGCGGTGATGATTGCTTCCATGGTAGTGCACTCGGGCACTGGTGAGTTGTCTTCGCGCGCCAACCGACATGAAAAGCCATGGTCGGAAGTGTATCAATCGGTCGATCATTCGGAATGCTGTTTCTCTTTTGGCTGGGATTTTGGCCCGTCACCAGACTTGCCAATTTCGGAACAAGATTGTAAGGCTGTCCCACCAGGCCCTTCATGAGTCGTTGGTGGCGCCGGCAGCGGCTTTCTGATGATCGCTGGAGGGGCTTCGACATGCCGGCCGCGTTGTGTGGGCCAGGCTAAGCGTGGGATACGATTGAGACAGGAGAAGTCATGGAGCAATCAAGGAATGAGCAGGCTCAGGGGGAGAGCAAACCGGAACGGAATCTGTACCTTGATGCCCTGCGTGCCGGGGCGCTTCTGGTGGTGGTCTTCGGGCACTGGATTGCCACTCTGCCCAGATTCGAGGGCGGTACGGTTGTTGCCACCGAGCACCTGCTTAAGGTCTGGGAGCCCGCCGGATATCTGACCTGGGTGGTTCAGGTGGTTCCGCTGTTTGTGTTTGTGTCTGCCGCGGTCAGCGCGGACGGGGTGGCCCGGCGCATGACCCAGGGGCATCGGCAGATGCAATGGTGGGGCGGCCGCGCCCTGGGGCTGGCCCGCCCCACGGTGACCTATGTGGCGATCATCGCCCTTTTTGCCCTGGTTTCCCTCCATACCGGCGGGCAGCTTCTGGAGCCTTTCAACCAGTCGCTCACCGTCCACCTCTGGTTTCTGATTATGCTGCTGGGCGTTCAGGCCATGCTGCCGCTGAGCGTGGAAGCGGACCGCCGCTGGGGTGTTGGGGCCGTGTTTGGCCTTATTGTCATGGCCGCCGTGGTGGATGTGGTGCGGGCAATCCCCACATCGTCCGGCGATGTGCTGCGGTTGGGCGAACTGGTAACGGACTCGCCCGGGGGCGTCGGCTGGATCAATGCGGTGCTTGTCTGGCTTTTGCCTCAGCAACTGGGGATTGCCTGGCGCCGAGGCCGTTTTCGTGGTGCCTGGATGGGCGTGGCGTTCCTGGCGCTGGGCGTGCTCTGGCTTACCGGAACTGTCGCCAGTGGCTATCCGGTGGGTATGGTGGGTCGAGACCTGCATGGTGACAGCAATATGTTGCCCCCGACTCTGGCGCTGATCGGTGTCATGTGGCTGCAGATTGGGGCGGTGCTTCTGTTTGAACGCCCCGGGAGATGGCTGCTGGATCGCCGCCGGATCAGTGGCGCGGTAGCGATGCTCAGTGCACTGAGCATGCCGCTGTATCTATGGCACAAGCTGGCAGAGCTCCCCGCGGCCTGGGTCGGCGCCCGCCTGCATCTGCCCATGGATGCGGGCCTTCCTGGAGAAGTGGGGTTCTGGATGGGACGTTTGTGGTGGCTGGGGTTCTGCACATTGATGGTCGTTCCGGTTATCGCCGTGGTGGTGGCATTCGAAATGCGCCGGACTCCGGATGTCGTCCAGACTGTCGGCAGGCGGGCAACGCTCGCCGGTGGCTTTGCGCTCTTTGCCGGTCTCGTGGTCAGTCTTGCCTTTGGGGCCATGCCCGGGTCGCTGATTGGATTGGTGGGGGTTGCCGCGGCCTCGTGGCTGCTGCGGGCGCATCCGCAGCCACCGCGTTCGGCCGGATTCCGAGGGTGACAGCTGGTCTCTGCCGGTATATGTTGGAGCGCAGCGACTGATGGCATGAAGGATCTGCTATGGCGAACTTTGAAGGGAAGCGCATTGATCTGGCGCTCCAGGGCGGCGGTTCCCATGGGG
>SLIH01000083.1 GCA_007135745.1 Halomonas sp.
ATCCAGCTGACCCTGGCGCAGAAGGTGCCGGTTACGGGGGCGGTTATTGTGACCACGCCGCAGGATATGGCGTTGATGGATGGCCGTAAGGGAATCGAGATGTTCAGAAAGGTCGATATCCCGGTGCTGGGTGTGGTTGAGAATATGAGCGTGCATATCTGCAGCAACTGCGGTCATCACGAGCACCTGTTCGGTAGCGAGGGCGGCGAGGGGATTGCCCGCGATTATGACACCGAGCTGCTGGGTCAGCTGCCGTTGCACCTGACGATCCGTGAGCAGACCGATTCCGGCAATCCCACCGTGGTAGCGGAGCCGGATTCGGAGGTGGCGCGGATCTATCGGGATATCGCCCGTCGCGTGGGGGCGGCTCTGGCATTGAAGGAGCGTGATACCACGGCGCCCATACCCTCGATTTCCATGACCGACGACTGAACCCTAGGACTCGACGCTGCCTCTCAGTGCTTTTTTCCTGCTGTGTTTGGTTTTGCTGTCGAGCCGGCGTTTTTTGGCGGCTTTCGAGGGTTTGGTGGGTTTGCGCTTCTTGATGGGTTTTATGGCCTCACGGATGAGGTTTCCGAGGCGTGCGAGTGCGTCTTCGCGGTTTTTCTCGAAACTTCGATAACGTTGAGCCTTGATGACCAGAACGCCCTCCTGGCTGATGCGCTGATCCCGCAGCGCCAGCAGGCGCTCCTTGTGCTCCTCCGGCAGGCTGGAGCTGGGAATGTCGAAGCGCAGGTGGACGGCGGAGGCCACCTTGTTGACGTTCTGACCGCCCGCGCCCTGAGCCCGGATCTGGGTGATCTCGATCTCCTGCTCGGGAATGACGGTGTTGTTGGAGATGCGCAGCATGTTGAATCCGTTTCTCTGTGCGGTTCGCGGAAGTGGTAGTGTAAACGCCGGGAGCCGTCGGGGGAAAAGTGATTCCCACCTCGGCCCCTGCGTCAGTGTTGATGGTTTTGATCCCCCACAACCCTGGGGTATCATTGCGTGCTATTTACAATTGGTCAGCGTGGACATCCTATGAGTATCAAATCCGACCGCTGGATCCGTCGCATGGCGGAAGAGCATGGCATGATCGAACCCTTCGAGCCGGGGCAGATCCGTGATTCCGAGGACGGTAACCGGGTCATCTCCTACGGCACTTCCAGCTACGGTTACGATGTGCGTTGCAGCAACGAGTTCAAGATCTTCACCAACGTGCATTCAGCCACGGTCGATCCAAAGAATTTTGATGAAGACAGTTTCGTCGACATCAGTGGCGAATCCTGCATTATCCCGCCGAATTCCTTTGCCCTGGCGCAGACGGTTGAATATTTCCGCATTCCGCGCAATGTGCTGACGATCTGCCTGGGCAAATCCACCTACGCCCGCTGCGGTATCATCGTCAATGTGACGCCCCTGGAGCCGGAATGGGAAGGGCAGGTGACGCTGGAGTTCTCCAACACCACCAATCTTCCTGCCCGGATCTATGCCAACGAGGGTGTGGCGCAGATGCTCTTCTTCGAGTCGGATGAGGAGTGCGAAACCAGCTATAAGGACCGCAAGGGCAAATACATGGGACAGCGTGGCGTCACTCTGCCCAGAACCTAGGATTGCCTGCCATGAATGCGAAGCAGCGGCGTAAACAGCTGGAGAAACTGGGCGGCTGGCGGCAGTTTGCCTTCCTGCTGGCGCTGGCTGAACGAGCCTTCCCCAACTTTGCTCTCTTTGCCGAACTGACGGGGGTCGAGCATGGGGATCGCTTCCGGGCCGGGCTCGACAGCGCCTGGAGTATGCTGGAAAAGAAGGATCATAACGTCGATCCGCTGCAGCTTCTGGCCCGGCTTGAAACAGTCCAACCTGACCCGCAGCAGTATGATTTCTTTGGTGTGCGCCCGGCGCTGGATGCCTGGCAGCTGCTCGAGCAGGCGCTGCTATGTCACGTCAATCCGGACCGGGGGCGTGCCGTTGAGGGCGCATCCCTGGCACTGGAGACCGTGGTGACCTTTATTGAGGTCAGTGAAGGCGAGGGGCTGGATGAAAACGAGCTGGTGAAGCTGCTGGATCGCCATGAGTTGATTCATGCCGAGACGGGTTTTCAGGAGGCTCTTCTGGAACTGCTGCGCAGCAGCAAGGCCCCTGCTGTCGAGGTTGTGGCGCAATTGCGGGCAATGGCCGAGAATGAAGGCGTGAGCAATCTGGGCCTGGCCACACCGGAGCGGTGGCAGGCGGATATGTCGCGGGGCGATGGAGGTGCCTGATGGAACTGTCCTCGTTTGGTCGTAAACTGGGTGCGGACGCCGGCATCAATTCCCTGATGGATGATCTCGGCGAAGCCATGGCGTCCGGAAACGTCATCATGATGGGCGGCGGCAATCCAGGCTATCTGCCGGAAGTCACGGACAGGCTGCAGGAAATTGCACGAGAACTTGTGGGCGACCCGGAGCAGTTTCGCCGGCTCACGGGGGTCTACGACCCACCCCAGGGCGAAAAGCAGTTCATTGCCAGCCTGGTGGCACTGCTGAACAGAGAATTTGACTGGGGGCTGACGCCGGAAAATATCGCCCTGACCAATGGCAGTCAGTCCGCGTTCTTCATGCTCTTCAATATGCTGGCCGGCCATCATGATGATGGCAGTGAGCGTCATATTCTGTTGCCGCTGGCCCCGGAATATATCGGCTACGGTGACGCGGGGCTGACAGCGGGGCTCTTTCGGGCGGTCCGCCCGGAGATCGAGGATCTGGGCGATAATTTCTTCAAGTACCGCGTCGACTTCTCCCGTCTGGAGGTTACTCCGGACACGGCAGCCATCTGCGTTTCCCGGCCCACAAACCCGACTGGCAATGTACTCACCGATGGCGAGATGCTGCGTCTGGAAGAGCTGGCCGAGACCCATGATATTCCGCTGATCGTGGACGGCGCCTACGGGACGCCTTTCCCGGACCTCATGTATACCGATGCCACACCGCGCTGGACTCCCCGCCATATTCTCTGTCTGAGTTTGTCGAAGTTCGGCATTCCCGCGGCCCGTACCGGCATTGTCATCGCGGACAAGCCCATGATTCGTGCGCTTTCGGGTGTGAATGCCATCATGAATCTGGCCACCGGGAGTTTCGGGGCCATGCTGGCGGAGCCGCTGGTGCGCAGTGGTGAGATCATCACCATGAGTCGTGAGAAAGTGCAGCCGGTGTACCGGGCCAAGATGGAAAAAGCGGTGGCGGCCTTTCGTGCGGCCATGGGAGGCGACTGCCCCTGGCGCATCCATACCCCGGAAGGTGCGATGTTCCTGTGGCTCTGGTTTCCGGATTTGCCCATTTCCAGCCTTGAGCTTTATCAGCGCCTGAAGGCGCGGGGTGTGCTGGTGGTTTCAGGACATTATTTCTTTCCAGGACTGCCGGACGATGACTGGCGCCATCGCCATGAGTGCCTGCGGGTGACCTATTCCCAGGACGACGATGATGTGGCCCGGGGGCTGGCCATCATCGCCGAGGAAGTGAAGAATGCCTGGCAGGTGGCGTCAGCGCGATAGACGCGCTGACGAAAGCCAGGCCGGGTATCAGGGCTTGATGGTGCGATCAGC
>SLIH01000048.1 GCA_007135745.1 Halomonas sp.
GCCCCCAGGTAACCGGCGCCAACCGCGCCCCAGAGCCAGGGGCGAAGGCTCCGGGCCCGCTCGCCGAGCCATTGGCGGTTGCGGCGAGCCCGTTCCTTCCCTGCCCCGGCGTCAGTGATAACCTTCTCCGGCACGTACCTTGCCCCGGAAGACCCAGTAGGTCCAGGCGGTGTATACGAGCACTATGGGTACCACGAACAGCAGCCCCAGCAGCAGGAAGAGCTGGGATTCCCAGGCGGAGGCGGCGTCGTAGAGGGTGATCTCCGGCGGCACCACGTAGGGCCACATGCTTCCCAACAGCCCCAGGTAGGTGAACAGGAACAGCCCCATGGTGGCCACGAAAGGCATGCCGTCGCGACGCTGGCGTACGGACTGGAAGATCTTCCAGGCGCAGTAGAGTGCCAGTGCCGGCAGAATCCAGATCACCTGGATGGCTGAGAACCAGCGCTCAAACACCTCTTGTTTCACGAAAGGCGTCCAGACACTGATGATGGCAAAGACCACCAATACGGCGCCCAGCAGGTACGGCGTGATGCGATAGGCCCAGTCCTGGATCTCGCCCTCGGTTTTCATGATGGTCCAGGTGCTGCCAAGCAGCGCGTACCCAGCCACCAGACCCAGCCCGGTGAGCACGCTGAAGGGTGTCAGCCAGTCGAAGGCGCCCCCCACATAGACGTTGCTCTCCACCGCAAAGCCCTGCACGTAGGCGCCCACCACCACGCCCTGGGCGAAGGCGGCGACGGTGGAGCCGCCGGCGAAGGCGATGTTCCACAGGTAGCGGGAACGGTTGGATTTGAAACGGAACTCAAAGGCCACGCCCCGGAAGATGAGCCCTGCCAGCATCAGGAAAACGCCGATGTAGAGCGCCGGAAGCAGGATGGTATACACCAGCGGAAATGCGGCCAGCAAACCGGCACCGCCCAGAATCAGCCAGGTTTCGTTGCCATCCCAGACGGGGGCGACGGAATTCATCATCACATCCCTGGCCTCTTCGTGAGGCGCAAAGGGGAAGAGAATGCCCACGCCCAGGTCGAAACCATCCATCAGCACGTACATGATGACGCCAAAGGCGATGATGCCCGCCCAGATCAGTGTGAGGTCAAAGGGTTCCATCATTTGTTCACCTCCGCGTCGTCAAAGGATACATGAGCCGCCGAGAAGGGACGTTTGGCACGCTCGACTTCATGGTGTTCGGCGGTTTCTTCGTCAGCCTCCAGGCCGCCACGGAACAGGCGCAGCAGATAATACACGCCCGCCGCGAAGACAACGGCGTAAACCACGATATAACCAATCAACGAGAACAGGGCCATGCCGCCGGTCAGCGACGGTGTCACTCCCTGGACGTAGGTCATTTCCCCGTAGATAAGCCAGGGAGCGCGCCCCACTTCAGTAACAAACCAGCCGGCGAGCACGGCAATGAAGGGTGTGATGCCCATCCAGGTCAGGCCCTTGAGGAACCAGGGTGTTCGCCAGTAGCGATCCCCCCGGCGCAGCCAGGCACCTGTCAGCGCGAACGCAATCATCACAAGACCAATGGTCACCATCAGGCGGAAGGCCCAGAAGACGATGCCCACTGGTGGCTGCTCATCCCTCGGCACAGCGGAGATGCCGGGCACCTCGCCATCCATATCATGCTTCAGGATCAGGCTGGCAAGCCCCGGGATACCGACCTCCCAGTGGTTGGTCTGGTTCGCCTGATCCGGTATGGCGAAAAGCAGCAGCGGCACATTGCGCGAGGTCTCCCAGTTCCCTTCCATGGCCGCAACCTTGGTGGGCTGATGCTCCAGGGTGTTGAGCCCGTGCCAGTCACCCACCAGCAGCTGCGCGGGTGCAATGATCAGCAACAGCCAGAGGCTCATGGACAGCGCCTTGCGGTTGGCCTCCACCTCGCGGCCTCGCAGCAGGAACCAGGCGCTGACGGCCGACACCACGAACGCTCCGGTAAGGAAGGAAGCCAGTGCCATGTGCACAAAACGAGGGGCCAGCGAGTCATTGAAGATGGCCGCCGTCCAGGACGTAACCCGGTACATGCCATCCACCATTTCAACGCCGGCGGGGGTCTGCATCCAGCTGTTGGCGGAAAGAATCCAGAAAGACGAAATGAAGGTTCCGACGGCCACCATATAGGCAGAAAACAGGTAGATGCCAGATGGCACCTTACCCCGGCCAAACAGCAGAATCCCAAGGAAAGCCGCCTCCAGGAAGAAGGCCGTGACAACTTCGTAGCTCAGAATCGGCCCCATAAAATTGGCCGTGGCCTGGGAGAAATTGCTCCAGTTGGTACCAAACTGAAAGGCCATGACGATGCCGGAAACAACCCCCATGCCGAACACAACGGCAAAGACCTTGATCCAGAACTTCGACAGCCGAACGTACAATGGATCCCCCGTTCGGTAACCAAGGGTCTCCAGAAAGGCGACGAACGCCGCCAATCCGATAGTGAAGACCGGGAAGATAGCGTGGAATGAAACAACAAACGCGAATTGAATGCGCGACAGCAGGATGGGATCGAGCTCCATGAGCACCTCCACAGCGAGGAGTGGGCTTCAGAATAGCTTTGAGCAGCGGAATCTCTCAGAGCTTTTCACTTGCGAATCGCATAAATTATGTCAATCTAAATTACGTTTTAAAAGGTTTGTGGCGGCGATCTTTCATTAACCCTAACGCCGCAAAACTGTCACCAACACAAGGAGAGTCGATACGACCCAAAGCCCAAAGGCCCACACAAGAAAGACCGCGTTCAGCGACAGCAGCATAACCACCGGCGCCGCCGCCAGGGGCGAGACGAACTGGCCCAGGAAAAAAACCGACGAATAGCCACCCATTACCCGGCCACGCACGGCCGTCGGCGCCAGCTCCATCAGCCACATGTTGAGATTAGGCAGCATCAGGCCACCTCCCAGTCCCCCAACAATACAGGCCACCACCAGGCCTGTGTAGGTCTCGGCCATGAACATCAGCATGAAACCCAGTCCCATGCCGGCAAAGGCCACGCTCTGGACGATCGTGTAGGGCGGGCGTGCCCGCAGTTTACCGTAGGCCAGCCCCATGAACGCCGCTGCCAGGGTAGCCAGCCCAATGGCCAGCCCCACCCAGAAGTTGGTGCGGCCGGTTTTCTCCAGCACCAGGAAGGGAAACTGCGTGGGCATGATGTAGAAGCTCATCATGCTGAAAAAACCCAGGCCGTAGACCCCGGCAATTCGAAGCAGGGGCGTTTTTGGCGGCACCTTGCCCTCGGGGCTGTGTTGTTCACCACTGCGATCGGGCTCGAACAGTTTCCAGGCGGCCAGCGGCAGAAGCAGCAGCGCCACCAGATAAACGATAAAGGGCCCCCGCCAGCCAAGTTCCGCCAGGGCCCCGCCCAGGGTGAGAAACACCACGCCGCCCAGGGCCATGAAGGTGCCCTGGAGTCCGATCAGCCGTTGACGCTCGGCGCCGGAGAAGTAGTCGCCGATCAGTGTGGTGGAGACGCTCATGATCCCCGCAACGCCCACGCCGAGAATCGCACGACTGACAAGAAGCAGGCTCAGGGTCTGGGTAAAGGCTCCCACGGTACCGCCCACCCCATAGATGGCGAGCGACAGAAGCAGTAGCCTGCGCCGACCAAAGCGGTCTGCCAGGGTCCCGACAAAGGGCGCCACCAGGGCGATAACCAGTGCCGGCAGTGTCAGTACCAGTGGAATAAGCCAATCCGCGGAGTCGGAAAAGTGGCCGCCAATGGCCGGCAGAGCGGGTGTGATGATTGAACCCGCCATGACGGTGAGACTGCTGGCCAGCAGGAGAACCCACCGAACCAGGGGCCCCGGCCCCGTCATCTTGCCCCCCACTTCACAAGGGCGGAAAACCCTGCCATTATACTGTTCATATATACAGCCTTTGTTTTTTTGAGTCGATCCCTGCAACAACCACTGGAAGCCCTGGCATGCGAGCCCGCGGAACCCACGACAATATAGGCCACCGCTTTGAGCCCATTCGCATTGAGGCGACGGACGACAATCACTGGCACCAGGACCCGGAGCCCGATCGAATAGCGACCGAGGCGCGGGAACTGCGGGCCCGGGAGATCATCAGCACCAACGATTCGCCGGATGTGCCTTTCCGTCAGTCCATCAACCCCTATCAGGGTTGCGAGCACGGTTGTATCTACTGTTTTGCCCGGCCCAGCCATGCCTGGCAGGAGCTGTCACCGGGGTTGGATTTTGAAACCCGGATTACGGTGAAAACCAATGCAGCCGAACGCCTGCGTGCCACTCTGGACCGGCCCGGTTACCGGGTCGAACCCATTGCTCTGGGCGTTAACACGGACGCCTATCAGCCACTGGAGAAGCGCTACCGTATCACGCGGGAGATTCTGCAGGTTCTGCTGGAATATCGCCACCCGGTATTCATCATCACCAAGAGCGCCCTGATCCTGCGTGATCTGGATCTGCTGTCCGAACTGGCACGGCGAAGGCTGTGCTCGGTACGCGTGAGCCTGACCTCACTGGACACACGCCTTAAGGGCCAGTTGGAACCCCGGGCCTCGGGCCCCGCCGCACGACTGAAAATCATACGCGAGCTGGCCGCCGCGGGTGTGCCGGTGGGCACCATCATCGCCCCGGTTATTCCCTTCATCAATGATCACGAGCTGGAAGACATGCTTTGCGCGGCCGCCGCCCATGGCGCACGGCAGGCAAGCTGGATTCTGCTGCGGCTGCCCTATGAGGTGGCGCCCCTGTTCCGTGACTGGCTGGAGCGCTACTACCCGGACCGGGCCGATCATGTCATGAACCGGGTGCGGGATCTGCGTGGCGGAAAGGCTAACGACAGCCGCTGGGGGAAACGAATGACGGGGGAAGGTCCCCTGGCCGACCTGTACCGGCAGCGGTTTCGGCGTCAGTGCCGTGCGCTGGGACTTAATTCAGAGGATACGGAGTCATTGGACAGCGGGCAGTTTCGCCGCCCCGGTGGGGAGCAGATGGGGCTTTTCTGAGCGTGCTGCGGTGTTTATCCGGCAGCAGTAATCGCCGACGTCAGACCGAAACGTTGACCAGCGACCCCACCGCCTCGGAAGGATTCGCTGCTCCGGCGGCCGGATCCGCACTTGGGGCATCCGGCAATGTGCTGAGCAGCTGCGCGGCATTGGCTTCCGCCATTTCCTGCTGCTGGCGCATGAGCGAAATCTGCACCTGCTCCTGAAGCTGTTGCTGGGACTGCGCGGTGGCCGCCGCGGCCATGCTGCTTATATCTGCCATACCCCGATGACCTCATAAGAACCTGTGGTACCTGACGCCACCCTACCAAACCATAACCGCTGCACGCAGCATCGGTAACGTTACAGATTGCAATGCCTCGCCCGACTTTATCCAGGGAGGGCGAGGGGCGGCGCTGTTCACCATCGTGGAGCTGGAAAAGACCATTCTGCGCCGATTCAATTTCATTCACACAGCGCGGATCAGGACGGGGAACAAAGCGGAAACAATGTGAGTGTCAGAAACAGAAACGGCGCCTCGCAGGCGCCGTTTCCGTGATGATACCAAAGGAGATCAGACGTAAAAGTCCAGATCCTCCTGGTGCTTGAGCAGATCCCGCATCTTGTGCGGGTCGTCCCCGAAGAAGTAGATCAGCCCCCAGTGGGTACCGAAAGCGGTCCGCTTGGTGACGGTCTCTTCCAGAGGCGGGGTCAGCTCGTGAGACTCGAAATACTCGTGGTTTTCGGTCTCGGGCGGGATTTCCAGCTTGCTGACCACCCGACGGCGTGGGTAGACGCCGAAACAACCGGCAACCCCCTTGGCGTCGACCACTTCTTTCGGGAAGAAGCTGTTGATCTCTTCCTTGGTAGTCTTGGGATCGAACGCCAGCACCATGCCCTGATAGGCATTGAAACCGTAGGCACGCTCCAGCAGCTCGAACACCTTGAAGCCCGGCGGGCGATAGGCCACCTCGCCGAAGTACATGGTGCCGTCGCTGGTGACGAAGTATTCCGGGTGGATAAACCCGAACTGGATATCGAAGGCCTTGATCAGCTTCTCGATCTCCTTGGTGATCAGCGCGCGCCAGCTTTCCAGCTCCGGTGTCGCCGGAACGAACACGGAGTAACCCAGTGTCACGTACTCGGAGATGTTCAGGAACTTGATCTCGCCATCGTGAATCCAGGCCTCAACCGCGAATTCCCAGCCGTCCAGGTGACTTTCCATAAGCACCGGGAATTCCTCGTCGGGAATCGCATCCACTTCCTCTGGCGTTCGAATAACCCGGTGGCCCAGACAGCCGGCCTTGTCGAACGCCTTGAGGTGGATCGGGTCGTCCGGGTCGCCGTCGAGTTTCAGCAGGGTCTGGTTAACCCGCTTGAGGAAGCGAATAACGTCTTCCTTGTCGTGGGCTTCCTCAAAAATGCCCACGCGAATCCCCCCGAGCTGGGCACGGCGCTTCATCAGCGCCTTGTCGCGCATCAGTACGGCCTGCCCGTGAAGGCGTGGATTCTGCATCAACACGGCGTTGACGGCACCGGCCCATTCCACCGTTTCCTCGAACAGCGGAATGGCCACGTCAACGCCCTCGTCCTTGAGCCTTTCGGCAATTTCCAGAGAGCGGTCGTTCAGGCGCTCAAAGTCCCAGGCCATGTAGGGAATGTCGTGTTCTTTGCAGTAATCCTCGGCCCAGGGCGGGGCGACCACAATGTAGCGCCTGTCAAAGTTGTCCAGCGCCTCGATGGCATTCAGACTCCATCCCAGCAGTGCTACGTAGCCCTTTTCAGGATTCTTTTTCATGATGCGCTCCTTTCCAGCAGAACAGGGACATCCGTCCCCTTGAATAATCGAGGCAAACTCTTTGTCAGCCGAGCGGCAGGACGTAAGGGCTTACTACGCCCGGGGCTGCATTTCGGATCGCCGCGACTGTACGCCCTGCTGGCGAAAAATGTTATAAACAGAAACCCTTATATCAGCCATCATCGTTGACAGCGAGGCCATGTTACAACCCCTTCCCATTGACTCGTGCAAGGAGCAGTTCACCACCGCCCTCGCCGAACGCAATCTGGTAGTCACCGCGACAACCGGTTCCGGCAAATCCACCCGGCTTCCCATCTGGTCCCTTGAACAGGGGGCGACCCTGGTGATTGAGCCGCGCAGGGTGGCCTGTACCGCCCTGGCGAGCTTTCTCGCGGAACAGGATGGCTCCAGCCCGGGAGAGCGCATCGGCTACGCCATCCGCTTCGATCACTGCTGCAGTGACGAGACACCGCTGGCCTTCGTGACGCCAGGAATCGCCCTGCGCTGGCTGGCCGAAGGGCGCCTGGAACGCTTCCAGACCATCATCCTGGATGAGTTCCATGAACGACGGTGGGATACCGACCTGCTGCTGGCGCTGCTGCGTACCGGGACCCAGCACCGCCTCGTAGTCACCTCCGCAACCATCGCCACGGACTCACTCAGCCGTTACCTGAAGGCGGAAGTGCTGTCCGTGCCGGGAAAAACCCACCCGGTCAGCATTTCCTGGGAAGGGCGCGACGAGCGGGCCATGCCGGACCCCCGGGATCTGGCCCCCCGGGTCGCCCGGGCCGTGAATACCCTGCTGAAGGAAACCAGTGGGCACATCCTGGTGTTCCTGCCGGGGCGGGGCGAGATCAATCAGGCCCGCGCCGCGCTGGGCAACATCGATGCGGAGGTCTATGCGCTGCACGCCTCGGCTCCGGCTGCAACACAGCGGGCCGCGCTGAGTGACGATTCACGGCAACGGGTGATCCTGGCCACCAACGTCGCCGAGACGTCCCTGACCATTCCCGGCGTGACGGCGGTGATCGACAGCGGTCTGGAGCGCCGAACCCATCAACGCAACGGCCGCACGGTGCTGGGCCTGAGCCCAATATCCCGGGCCAGCGCTGACCAGCGTAAGGGACGGGCCGGACGCACTGAGCCGGGACGGTGCCTGCGTTTGTGGGGCGAACATGCCCCCCTGGCGGACGTCACCCCGCCGGAAATACAGCGCGAGGAGCTGACCGAGCTGGTTCTGGCGGCGGCCTGCAGTGGACACCGGGCGGAGGACCTGAGCTTCGCCGATCCCTTGCCGGAAAAGTCCCTGACCACAGCGAAACAGCGCCTTCAGACCATGGGCGCGCTCGACGACCAGGGACAGGTGACGCACCACGGCCAGACCCTTTTTTCCCTGCCGATCGACAGCTTTTTTGCGCATCTGATCTCCGCCATGCCCGATGCCAAAACCCGTGGCGACATGGTGGACCTGACCGCCGCCCTCCAGGCTCAGCCCCGGCTCTTCCGGCTGCCGGAACAGGAGGATCAGCGCCAGGCGCTGCAGCAGTGGTGCCCTACTCCCTGTGACGCCACCACCCTGATCATGGTACTGAGGCAGGTTCCGCCGCAGCCACTGAAGATCGACGCCAATGTCCGGAAAGAAGCCCAACAACTGGCTCGGCAGATGCGCCGAAGCCTGGAGCTGCCCGATCTGCCGGCGCATCCTCCCGAGTCGCGCACGACCCTGCTGCGAACGATCCTGTCGGCTTTGCCGGAGCTGGCTTTTGTCCGTCGGACCCGGCGGCGCCATGCCATGGGCAACGGCCAGCGGGAAGTGACAGTGTCGGATCATTCGCGCATGGGCGAGGACATAGAAGCGGCACTGGTTCTGGACGATCACAGTGTGCCCGGCAAACAGGGTCACCGGCAGACACTCACCATTGCCACCTGCCTCGCCCCCATTCCCCTGCAGTGGCTGGCGGAAGCGGAGCTGGGAGAGATCCGGCTGAACGGTGTGACCCTGAGCGGGGACGGTCCGGTGGTGACGCGGGAACGGCTCTACGCCGAACGGGTCATCGACACCCAGGAAACCGTGCCCGGCGGCGGGGAGCTGCGCCAGGCCCTGGCCGAGCTGATCCTGCGCGGGGATTTACTCGCCCCCGCTGGTGAAAAACTGCGGGAGGATCTGCGCCAATGGTCGCTCTATGTGGCCATGGGGCACGCCGAAGGCGAGGTGCCCGAAACGGCCGAGGCCTGGCTGATCAACCGACTGGCACAGCTGGGCGTGGAGGAAGCGGGCGACGAAATCCTGCTGGAGCCGGACGATCTGGTATTCGAGGGTATTCCGGAGTGGGAACGGGAGGAGTTCGACCGACGTTATCCGGCGTTGGTTTCGCTTGGGGATCTGGTGATGGATGTTACCTACGAGCCCAAGGCACGGCGCATTACGCTGGATCGTCGCCATGGCACCCGCAAAGCCGAACCCAAGCGCTGGGAGCTGCCGGCATGGAAGGGGTGGAAGGTTCGGTATCGGCGGGGGAGTCGGGTGGTGGATGTTCTGTAAATGTTGCAGGTTACGGGTTGGCGGTTAAAAGTATGCGTAGAGTGCGGTGAGTGGAGTCAACCGCATCAGTTGGCTTTACGGAAGATTAAATCTTGCCCAGCCGGGTTCTGGGTTGGACGGGTCTGTGGAACAATGCGGATAGATTTTAATAAGAAGACTGTATAAGTTAATGATTATGCGCTATCGAATCCTCGGCTTTTGCCTTGTTCCCCTGCTGCTTCTTGCCAGCCTGAGCCACGCTCGGGATCTGGACCCTGCCAATCTCCAGCTGGCTTCGGTCCATGCACTGGTGATGGACCTGGAAACAGGCGAACTTCTGCATAACAAGCATGATGACGTTCCGGCACCCATCGCCTCACTGACCAAGATAATGACCGCCCTGGTGGTTCTGGAGTCCGGGTTGCCCATGAATGAGTACGTGACCATTGTCGAGCGCGACCGACCGGCACCGGTCAATGCCTTTTCCCGTATCCGCCCAGGCTCCGAGGCCCGGCGCCAGGATCTGGTGCGTATTACGCTGATGGCCTCCGAAAACCTGGCCGCGCACGTACTGGCACGGCAGTTTCCCGGTGGCTTTGATGCCTTTGTGCAGGCAATGAACGACAAAGCCGCCGAACTGGGCATGCAGAACACCACCTTTGTTGACCCCAGCGGCCTGTCATCGAACAACGTCTCCACGGCGGCAGACCTTGCCCTGCTTCTGCAGGCGGCCTGGAAGCACGAGCTCATTCGTGATCTTTCCACAACCCGCTATCACACGGTTCATTTCCGCAGCCCCCGTTATCAGAAGCGCTACGGCAACACCAATGTGCTGGTGCACCGGGGCCGCTGGGACGTGGGCCTGACCAAGACGGGTTATCTCAACGACGCCGGACGCTGCCTGATGATGGCAACCCACATAGACGACCGCCCGGTGGGCATGGTGCTTCTCAACTCCTTTGGTAAACGAACCCCTCTGGGTGACGCAGGACGCATCCGGCGCTGGATTGAAACCGGCCACGGTGGTTCAGTAGCAGGCGCGGCACTGCGACACGAGCAGGAACATACGGCCAGACTCCAGAGCGCTTCACAACAGGCGGCCGCTGATTAACTATTGTTCAGCGTTTGCTGGATTCTTGACTATACTTTCGGGTCAGTGTCTGAAGAACAGAGAAGACCCGGGCGCTGCACGCACAAGGCCCGGGTTACCTGGCTCAGACTCCAGAAGTCCTTTGGCACCCGGATGGAATCGCAGTGCAGTCACCTCCCGACGATACCCTCACACCACCAGGGTTCACCCTTACGGGTGAAATTCACAGCGGCCGCTTCTCCCGTATTTACCAGGCCAGATCCGATAAAGGGGATCAAAAGCTCATCCTGAAGGCCATGGAGAGGGAGGCAGTCCCGACAGAGGCCCTGGCAGCGCTGGAGCATGAGTATCAGTTGCTGTCCCATTACGAACCCGCTATCGCACCTCGAACACTCAGCATGGAGACTCGCGGTGGTTATGCCGTAAGCATCATGGAGTCTATCGAGGGACAGACACTGGCAGAGATGTCCCGCCCGGAGCCTGACGAGTTAGCACGGATCATCCTGGCCCTTACCCGGGCTCTCACCTGCATCCACGAGCAGGACATCGTTCACGGCAACCTGCTGCCCCACCATCTGATGCTTCGCCACGAGGATGGCACTGGAGTGCTGTTCGATTTCAGCCATGCCTCCAGCCCTGGCCACAGTCCTGACGAAACGCAGACGCCGCCGGTTGGTCAGGAAACCCTGCCCTACCGTGCCCCCGAATTGCTGCGTACCGGTGAAACACCGCGAGATCCACGCAGCGACCTGTACAGTCTGGGAGTCTGCCTGTATGAATGGCTCAGCGGTTCCCAGCCGTTCCGCGCCGCCGACGAGCTGGAAACCATGCACCACCAGGTGGCACGCGAAGCGCCCCCACTGCATGAAGTCACCCCCGACATCCCTCCCGCGCTTTCGCGGATTGTGCAACGGCTGATGGCGAAGAATCCCGCAGAACGCTTCCAGAACACAAGGGAGCTGGAGGATCACCTTCATGCCTGGATGGCCCATCCGGATTCAAGGTCGGATGCGCCAACTGAAGAAGCTGATGGGTACCATCTTGCCCGGCTGCACAACCCGGGTCTCTTCGGGCGCGAACGGGAACAGCGGGTTCTGGAAGAAACGTTCGACCGGGTCATGGCCGGCGGCCGGGAGCTGGCACTGGTGGGCGGGTCAGCCGGGGTCGGAAAAACCTCGCTCATCAATGAATTCAGGCCCCGGCTCCGCGCCCAGGGCGGCATCTGGATCAGCGGCAAGTTCGACCAGCTGGGTCGCGACCTGCCCTATAGCGCAATAGTCGAGGCCTTTCGACGCGAGGTGCGTCAGTGGCTGTCGGAAAATGACAGCTCCCTGGCCCGGCACGCGGAAAGGCTGCATCTGCACCTGGGCAGCAACCTGGGGCTGATGACCGGTCTGATTCCGGAGCTCGCGCTGATCACGGGAGAGGAAGGCCCCCAGGAGGAAGCCGTATCCTTTGACGAAGCCCGCAACCGTTTCGTCCGCGCCTTCCTGAATTTCATGAGCCTTTTCTGCGACCAGAACAGGCCCCTGGTCCTTTTCCTGGATGACCTGCAATGGATGGATGCCGCCTCAATCAGCCTGCTGGAGGCGATGCTGCGGGAGCACACTCTGGATCGGCTTCTGATTCTCGGTGCCTATCGGGACGATGAGACGGATCATAACCATCCGGTCAATTTTCTGGTGGAGGCACTACACCATTCCAACCTGGCCATCACTGAAATTCACCTGACACCGTTGCAGCGTGAAGCCGTCATCCGCATGCTCTGCGCCATGCTCAATGCCCGTCGGGATCCCGCCCTTCCTCTCGCGGACCTGCTGATGCCCAGAACCCAGGGCAATCCTTTCTACATCCACCAGTTCCTGAGGACGCTCCAGCGCCGCGGGCTATTGCGCTACAACACAACACAACAACACTGGGACTGGGATATCGACAGTATCCGCCAGGCTCCCCTGCCGGATAACCTCGTCGCCCTCATCATTGATCAGCTTGAGCAGCTGCCCGAACTCGAAGCCGACCTACTCAGCCTCGCCGCCTGCCTGGGCAGCCGCTTCTCCCTGGAACAACTGGCACGCTATCACGACAGTTCCACGGACTCGATTCGGAAGGAATTGACCCAGCCCCTTGCCCAGGGACTGATATTCCCCAGCGGACGCGACCGCCCAACCCAGCGTTACAGCTTTGCCCATGACCGAATTCAGGAGGCAGCCTATGAACGGCTGGAGCCGCTGCAGCGACTCCAGGCCCATCTGAGGTTTGGTCGTCAACTGCTGAATGCAACCGATCCGGACAAAGAGCAGTTGATGGAGGCAGCCAGCCAACTCAACCTGGGCCTGGCGCTGATCACTGATGAAATCGAACGCGAGCAGGTAGCGGAACTCAACCTGGAGGTCGGACGCAAGGCACGCCAGGCGGCAGCTTTCGATACGGCTTTCAACTATTTCTGGAATGGCCTTGAGCTGCTTGGGCCGGAGGGACGCACCAAACGCCATCGGCTGTGGCTGGATCTCAACGTGGCCGGTGCGGATGCCGCCTATCTTGCCAACCGCCACGATGCCCTGCAGGAACTGGCTGACAATGTACGCAAGCATGGGGGCTCCCACACCGCCACGCTGCATATCTACGAAATACTGCTCACAGCGGCACTGTCACGAAATGACCTGCAGCAGGCGATGGAGTTGGGTTACGAAGTCACGGATCTCATGGGCGTGCACCTGCCGCGAAATCCGGGGGTGAGTCAGGTAATCTGGCATATGGGACGAGCACGTCTGGCACTGGGCGCACGCTCAATTGAATCACTCGCCCATCACACGGCCGCCGTATCGGCAACGCATGAAGCCAGCCTGAGCATACTGCGCAAACTCACCAATGTTGCCTACTGGGCCAGCCCGAACCTGGTGCCTGTTCTGGTCGCCCATCAGTTGCGCCTGACATTGAAACACGGCAACAACTACCAGTCGCCCA
>SLIH01000404.1 GCA_007135745.1 Halomonas sp.
ACATCCTGCTGCCGTCACGAAGCTTGTGGCTCCGGGCCCACGGTACCTGTCGCCAGACAGTCGCGAAGAGCATCTGGCGACATCCACCCGGCTGGCCCTTTGGGTCCAGCCTCTCTGGCGGCTCCGGTCAGCAGCGGTAACCACTGCCTTTGCGCCAGGGACATTAATACTGTAACCAAAGAAACCGGCAATGTGTTTGCGAATTTGCACTTTTTCAGGTTATTTAAGGCACGATATTTCAAAAAACCGGCAATTCCTGAAATAATCAGCCAATGATGCTCATAAAGCGAGACACAGCATGTCGAAAAACACAGACTCACTGGTCACCATTGATCGTACAGACCGCCAGATACTGGAACACCTCCAGCACGACGGCAGCCTCACCAACCAACAACTCGCCGAAAAAGTCGGGCTCTCACCCTCCCCCTGCTCCCGGCGGGTCAAAGCCCTGGAAGAAGCCGGCATCATCCTGCGGCGGGTCACCCTCCTCGACCGGAAAAAACTCGGCCTGTCCCTGACCGTCATTCTGCAGATCGGCATGGACCGCCACACCCCCGAGCGGTTCCAGCAGTTCGAAGACAAAATTGCCACCTACCCCGAAGTCCAGGAACTGTACCTGATCACCGGACAGCAGGCCGACTACCTCCTCAAGGTCGTCGTACCCGACATGGACCACTACCAGTCCTTTCTGCTCAATAAAGTCACCCGCATCCCCGGCGTCAGCGGCGTCCACTCGAGTTTTGTCATGCGTCGGGTGATCGACAACACCGAACTCCCCCTCGGGTATCTTTAAGGAAGCGCATAGGTCCCGGTGACATGAGCCACAATCGCGTCGCTGCCCTGCGAACGAAGCTGCACCTCGCAGACCGCCAGACGACTGCCCATGCGCAGAACATCCGCCCGTGCAATCAGATCCGTCTGCCCGGGACGGCGCAGAAAGTTGATATTGAGATTGCTGGTCACCGCCATCTGCACCTCTCCCAACGTACCCAGCACCGCGGCATACATGGTGGCGTCCGCCAGCGCCATCTGCACCGGACCAGATAAAGTGCCACCCGGACGCACCAACTTCTCGGTAAAAGGTACCCTTGCCGTGGCCGCATTCGGTTCAATGCTGTCCACCCGGAGATCAATATCCTCGGCCATGGGGACACCCTCGCGAATCAACCGCTGTACCTGCTCCGCCTCAAGGCGCATGGTGCACTTCCTCCAACTCTGAATGCCTTCTGTGGCCGCTGCCCTGTACCTTAAGCAACGGGCTTCGTAAAATAGCGAGTCTTTGACGTTACTGTAACCCTTCATTTCTTCCCAAACGGACCGGAAAACCATGCGCGCAAGCCAGTCTCTGATCGCCACGCTCAAGGAAACACCAGCGGACGCGGAAATCATCAGCCATCAGCTCATGTTACGGGCGGGCCTTATCCGGCGCCTCGCGGCAGGCCTCTATACCTGGCTGCCCATGGGACTGCGTGTGCTGCGCAAGGTGGAAAACATCGTGCGCGAGGAAATGGACCGCTCCGGCGCCCAGGAACTGCTGATGCCGGCCATCCAGCCCGCCGAACTTTGGCAGGAAACGGGACGATGGGAAAAATACGGCGGTGAACTGCTGCGGATCAAGGACCGCCATGAGCGGGATTTCTGTTATGGCCCGACCCACGAGGAAGTCATCACTGACCTGATCCGCAACGAGCTCAAAAGCTACCGGGATCTGCCGGCCAATTTCTACCAGATCCAGACCAAGTTCCGGGACGAACGTCGGCCCCGCTTCGGGGTCATGCGCGCCCGGGAATTCCTCATGAAGGATGCCTATTCTTTTCACGTCGGTGCCGAATCCCTGGACGAAACCTATCAGGTCATGGTCGACACCTATACCCGGATTTTCACCCGCCTGGGACTGGATTTCCGGGCCGTGGCAGCGGACTCCGGTGCCATTGGCGGCAGCAAATCCCATGAGTTCCACGTACTGGCCAGCTCCGGTGAAGACGCCATCGCCTTCAGCTCTGAAAGCGACTATGCGGCCAACATTGAGCTGGCTGAAGCCATCCCGCCCAAAGGCGAGCGTCCGGCGCCCACGGAAACCATGGCGGAAGTGGCAACGCCGGACCAGAACACCATTGCCGAGGTGGCCGAATACCTGAATACCAGTGCCGATCGCGTCCTCAAGACACTGATTGTCCATGGCGAGAAGGAAAACGAGGACGACAACAATCAGCCTCTGGTGGCGCTGATCATGCGCGGCGACCACAGCCTCAATGACGTCAAGGCGGAAAAACTGCCGCAAGTCGCGGAGCCGCTGACCATGGCCAGTGACGAAGAGATCAGCAAGGCACTGGGCTGCGAGGCGGGCTCTCTTGGCCCCGTTGGGCTGTCTCTACCCGTAATTGTTGATCGCGCCGCTGCCCACCTGGCCGATTTCGTCTGTGGCGCCAACAAAACCGGCTACCACCTGACCGGCGTTAACTGGGAGCGCGATGTGGCGCTGGGCGAAACCGCCGATCTGCGCGAAATCGTTGAAGGCGACCCCAGCCCGGACGGTCGCGGGGTACTGGAAATCAAGCGAGGCATCGAGGTTGGCCATGTCTTCAAGCTGGGCCGCAACTACAGCGAAGCCATGAACGCCACGGTCCTGGACGAGAACGGCAAGAGCGTCACCCTGGAGATGGGCTGTTACGGCATTGGCGTCTCCCGTCTCGTGGCCGCCGCCATTGAACAGAACCACGATGAACAGGGCATCATCTGGCCCACCGCCATTGCCCCCTTCGAGATCGCCATCGTCACGCTCAACGGTCACAAGTCCGAACCCGTTCGTGAAGCCGGTGAAAAGCTTTACGAGACGCTGCGGCAGGCTGGCTACGACGTACTGCTCGACGATCGTAAGGAGCGTCCCGGCGTGAAATTCGCGGATATGGAGCTGATCGGTATTCCCCATCGGGTGGTTATCAGCGACCGGGGCATTGAGTCCGGCAACTTTGAGTATAAGGGACGCTCCGACGCGGACAAGCAGGATGTGCCGGCCGAAAGTATTGTGGATTTTCTGCGTGGGAAAATCTGACGGCTGGCGTATGGCCGGAAGCTGCACTTTAATTAGGTGTGCGTAGGTCTTACAGCGACCCTGACCGATCATGATCAATGACACCACCAACATGGCGCCGCGCCCGTTCCCATGGCTTGCAGTAATGGCCTGCGTGCTTGCGATCCTGTTCGCACACCCGGCCCAGGCCAGCAACACCCGGGTGGATCCGGAACTGCGGGATCTGCTCAAGGAAACCATCAACGAATCCAACAGCTTTCATGATCGCTTCGATGCCGAGGTCTGGCTGGTGGATATGTCCACCCGGCTCAGCCGCTGGCTCAGAGATGATCAGGAGCGGCTGCAGATTCTGCGGCTGGTCCACCAGGAAGCGGCCCGACATGATCTGGACCCGGAGCTGGTACTGGCGGTGATTCACGTGGAAAGCATGTATGACCGTTTTGCCATCTCCAGCGTGGGCGCCCAGGGACTCATGCAGGTGATGCCGTTCTGGAAGAACGAGA
>SLIH01000307.1 GCA_007135745.1 Halomonas sp.
GTCGGAAGGCTAAACCGCATAATACTGCGCAGGCTGTTTGCCTAAACCTGAAAATGCGGACATGTCCTGCCAGTCTTGCCGCTTCGCCCAAACCAAGAGGATCGGACATGACACATGCCACCCGCACCCTTGCGATGCTGGTGATCACCTTCTTTCTTGTGCTTCCCCTTCTGGCAGGCTGCAATACGGACTCCGGCGGAGGCATTCCTTCAACGCAGAACTACGACGACGGCACCGTCTTCATCACCGCAAGGCAACCGGCCACCCTGGTCTGGCGGGCACCACTGACTCGTGTCGACGGCAGCAAACTCTTCCCTGGTGAAATATCGGGCTATCGCCTTTACTTCCGCAAACGAGGCGATCAACGATTCACCCACCGCAAGGTGGACGATGCGTCACGAACGAGGTGGGTGCTCGAGGGTTTTAATCCGGGACACTATGAGTTTGCTGTCTCAACCCTCGACACCACTGGACTGGAAAGCCCCCGTTCTGAAACACTGCGAATCAACATAACCAACTGAGCTGCCCGCGCCTGATGATGATCGAACTGAGCAAAGATCGACCCGTCGTTCTTGTCGATGGTTCCTCCTACCTTTTCAGGGCCTTTCACGCCCTTCCTCCGCTGGAAACCAGCAAGGGGCAGCCAACAGGTGCGGTCAAGGGGGTCATCAGTATGATTCGGCGCCTGCAGCAGGATTACCCCGACTCCCCCATTGCCATTGTCTTTGATCCGCGTGGGAAAACCTTCCGACACGAACTCTACGCCGACTACAAGGCGAACCGTCCGGAAATGCCCGAAGACCTTGCCAGCCAGATCCGGCCCATCCATGACATCATCCGGGCCATGGGCCTGCCGCTGTTGATTGAAGAAGGCATGGAGGCAGACGATGTCATTGGCACTCTGGCCAATGAAGCGACCGACAAAGGGGTCGACGTCATCATCTCAACCGGTGACAAGGACATGGCACAGCTTGTCAGTGACCATGTCTCTCTGATCAACACCATGACCGACACCCACATGGACAGGGACGGCGTGAAAGAGAAGTTTGGCGTCACCCCGGAGCAAATCGTGGATTACCTTGCCCTGGTGGGCGACAGCGTCGACAACATTCCCGGCGTCACCAAGTGCGGCCCCAAGACCGCAGCTAAATGGCTGCAGCAGTACGGCAACCTCGACCACCTGATGGAACATGCCGACGAGATCAAAGGAAAGATCGGTGACAACCTGCGCGACGCGCTGGAGCAGTTGCCGCTGAGCCGCGAGCTGGCACGCATTCGCACGGACCTTGAGCTCAGCCATGGCGTTGAGGAACTGGATCCTGAGCCCGCCGATACCGATCAACTCAGGGACCTTTTTCAGGAGATGGAGTTCCGCAGCTGGATCCGTGAACTCGGGGGAGATGGGAATAACAGCAGCGCGACGCCGCCTGCCCCCCAGCCCGTGGACACCCACTACGAGACCGTGCTGGATGATGACACACTGAACCGTTGGCTACAGAAACTGCAAACGGCCGATCAATTTGCTTTCGACACGGAAACCACCAGCCTCAACTACATGGATGCACGGATCGTCGGGGTTTCGTTCGCGGTTACCGCAGGGGAAGCGGCTTATGTCCCCCTGGCTCATGAAACCATGGACTCCCCGCAACAGCTGGACCGCGATGATGTCCTTTCCCGGCTCAAGCCGCTGCTGGAAGACCCGAATAAACCCAAGGTTGGGCAGAACCTGAAGTACGACATCAACGTACTGGCGAACCATGGCGTTGCCATGGCCGGTATCGCTGACGACACCATGCTCCAGTCCTACGTGCTCAATTCCGTCGCTTCGCGCCACGACATGGGCAGCCTCGCTCAGCGTTACCTCGAACGCGAGATCACCAGTTTCGAAAGCATTGCCGGCAAAGGTGCAAAACAGAAAACCTTCAACCAGATCGACGTCGAGACAGCCAGCCACTACGCCGCGGAAGATGCAGACATCACTTTGCAGCTGCACCAGGTACTGCGCCCTCGCCTGAGCGCCGACAGCAAACTGGAAACGGTCTACACAGAGATTGAGATGCCGCTGGTGCCCGTCCTCGCCCGCATGGAGTATCGCGGCGCGCTGGTGGATGCAAACCGCTTGCACAAACAGAGCCAGGAACTGGCCACACGCATGGCGGAACTGGAAAAGCAGGCCCATGACATGGCTGGCGAGCCTTTCAACCTCGGCTCCACCAAACAGCTCCAGCATATTTTCTATGACAAGCTGGAAATGCCGGTGCTGAAGAAGACACCCAAAGGGGCTCCTTCCACGGCTGAACCCGTGTTGCAGGAACTGGCCATCGACTACGAACTGCCCCGGGTCATTCTGGAGCACCGCAGTCTGAGCAAGCTCAAGTCCACCTACACCGACCGCCTGCCCGAGGTCATCAACCCGCGAACCGGCCGAATCCACACCTCCTATCACCAGGCGGTCACCGCCACGGGACGACTTTCATCTTCAGACCCCAATCTGCAGAACATACCCATACGCACTGAAGAAGGACGGCGCATCCGCCAGGCGTTCGTGGCTCCGGAAGGCTATCGCCTGGTTGCTGCCGACTACTCGCAGATCGAGTTGCGCATCATGGCACACCTCTCGGGCGACAAGGGCCTGCTCAGTGCCTTTGAGCGGGGCGAGGACATTCACCGCGCGACGGCCTCGGAAGTGTTCGGAGTATCCACCGATGAGGTGACCGACGAACAACGGCGCAATGCAAAAGCCATCAACTTCGGACTCATCTACGGCATGTCGGCCTGGGGCCTGTCACGACAGCTTGGCACCCCACGGGACACGGCACAGTCCTACATCGACCGCTATTTCGAGCGTTACCCGGGTGTACTGAAGTACATGGACCGAATCCGCAAAACAGCGCATGACCAGGGTTACGTGGAAACCCATTTTGGTCGCCGCCTCTACCTGCCGGAAATCAACAGCCGCAATGGCCAGTTGCGCCAGGGTGCCGAGCGCACCGCCATCAATGCCCCCATGCAGGGAACCGCTGCCGACATCATCAAACGCGCCATGGTGACCGTGGAGGACTGGGTCGAGCAGTCGGCACTGGATGCGCGGATGATCATGCAGGTGCACGATGAACTGATCCTGGAAGTCCGCAACGATCAGGTTGATGAGCTGACGAAGGCGCTTAAAGAGAAGATGGAGCGGGCGGCGGAACTGGATGTGCCTTTGATTGTTGAAGCCGGGGTGGGTAATAACTGGGATGAGGCGCATTGATACCGAGGACCCTGATGCTGCAGCGAGAATGGCAGGCTTTCTGGCTTTGTCTGGGATTCATCAGCCGGATTCCCATTCCGGTGGAGATTGATTATTCCCAGCGGCTGATGAACCAGAGCAGTGTCTATTTTCCCGTGGCCGGTCTGGTGCTGGGTGTTATCTATGCACTGGCCTATCTGGCGCTGGATGCCATCCTTCCACAGCTTATCAGCCTCATTGGCGTGCTGATCCTGCACCTCTGGATCACCGGTGCTTTCCACGAAGACGGTCTGGCGGATTCA
>SLIH01000482.1 GCA_007135745.1 Halomonas sp.
AAGGATCGCAGACGGCGCCGTGGTGAGTGGCAGCGGCTGGCTGAATTGGGATGTAGGCTCATAGAAACTACCATGCCACAGTTGATCGGTCGGGTGTAGATGTTGCAGTGGTTTGATCTGCTTGTGCGTCAAAGTGCCGCTACGTCCATGCTATGATATAAGGTCTTGTGGCCAATCAGACAATGGGGTTCAAATCGGATTATGGTCCACCAACCGGATCAGACGCTCGACGCCACGGGCCTGGAGTGTCCGATGCCACTGCTCAAAACCAAACTCAGACTCAATGACATGAATCCGGGCGATTTGTTGCAGGTGATTGCGTCCGATCCGGGCTCGGCCCGCGATATTCCGGCCTTTCTCAAACTGAGCCATCATGAGCTGGAAGAAACCGAAGAGCAGGGCGATAACTACGTATTCATGATCCGCTGCGGAGCCCCGCAAAGCCGGGCAGGTGACAACGAGGAAGAGCGGTCCGTTCGATGATTCAGATACTGCGCGACATCGCCTACAAATATTTTTCGGACGAGGAGGCTGTCATTCTTGCGCTGCTGATGGTGGGCGCGCTGCTGACGGTTGTTTTCCTTGGCCGCATACTGGCTCCATTCATCGCCGCAGTCATCATCGCTTTCATCCTTCAGGGGCTGGTACTCAAGGTAAAGCGTCTTGGCGTGCCTCATTTTATTGCCGTCTGCCTGGTATTCGTTCTTTTTCTCGGCGCCCTGCTGTCATTCCTGTTCGGCCTCATGCCATTGATATGGACCCAGGTGTCTGCGCTTGCCGCGGAGTTGCCGCGGATGATTCGGGCTACCCAGCAGTACATTGAAATCCTGCCACAGGAATACCCTCAGTTGATCTCCATGCAGGAAGTGAACGCGATCTTTCAGCAGATGACGACCGAAGTAGGCAAAGTAACCCAGTGGCTGGTTTCCGTATCCCTGGAAAGCATTCCAGGGCTGGTTGCCTTGCTCATTTATCTGATCCTGGTGCCTATTCTGGTGTTTTTCTTTCTCAAGGACCGGGACGTGATTCTGCGTGGGATCGGTAAACTGCTGCCTTCCCAGCGTCCTCTGATGCGGCAGATCTGGGAAGAGATGAATGTCCAGCTGGCGAACTATGTCCGCGGAAAAGCCGTGGAGATACTCATCGTTGGCTCCGTGACCTATGTCTGTTTCAAACTGCTCGGTGTCAATTATTCCCTGTTGCTTGCTCTCCTGGTGGGCTTTTCCGTGGTCATTCCCTACATCGGGGCGGCCGTGGTCACCGTCCCCGTGGCCATGATCGGGCTCTTTCAGTTTGGCTGGAGTACCGAATTCCTCTGGTTGATGTTCATCTATGCAGTGATACAGGCTCTGGACGGCAATGTTCTGGTGCCTTTGCTGTTCTCCGAGGTGGTCAATCTCCATCCGGTTGTTATTATTCTTGCCGTTCTGTTTTTCGGGGGTATCTGGGGCATGTGGGGCGTGTTCTTCGCCATACCTCTGGCCACCCTCGTTAACGCCGTAATGAAAGCCTGGCCCGTTCACGAACTGGCGGCACCGGGATATTCAGGGGATCTTCGGGCAACCTCTGACGAGCGGCCAGGCTAGCAGCCTGTCGGGCTTAAGGCTGCCAGGGTGCCTGATACGCTCTTGTGTCGCTGAAAACCCACGATTACCATTACTCTTTTCTGGCAGGGGAGCGGATATGATCACTGGAAGCCTGGTGGCACTGGTAACCCCAATGCATGCTGATGGCAATATCGATTGGGAATGCCTGGACCGGCTCGTGGATTTTCATGTGGAGTCCGGGACCAACGCGATTGTCGCTGTGGGTACCACGGGGGAATCTTCCACCCTGGATCCCCGGGAGCACGTGGACGTAATTCGTCGCGTGGTTGAACGGGCAAACGGGCGAATTCCCGTCATTGCGGGCACCGGCGGAAACTCAACCCATGAAGCGGTTTCGTTGACACGGGAAGCGGCGGCCATAGGCGTCGATGCCTGTCTCCTTGTTGTGCCCTATTACAACAAGCCGACCCAGGAGGGAATGTATCGTCATTTTCTCACGGTAGCGGAATCCGTCGACGTTGATCAGATCCTGTACAATGTTCCCGGGCGCACATCCTGCGACATGCTCAACGAAACGGTAGAGCGCCTCGCGGATGTTCCCAATATCGTGGGCATCAAGGACGCCACCGGCAACGTCAGCCGGGGTGAGGAACTGATTCGCATGGTTGGAGACCGTCTGGCGGTGTATTCCGGCGATGATGGCACCTCCATGGAGCTGATGCTGTGTGGCGGCAAAGGTAATGTTTCGGTCACCGCGAACGTTGCACCATCGCTGATGGCGCAGATGTGCGCGGCAGCCATTTCCGGTGATGAGGCCGAAGCACGCCGGATCAACGAGATCCTGACGCCTCTCAACCGGAAACTGTTTCTGGAGGCAAACCCCATACCGGTGAAATGGGCTTTGCATCAGATGGGAATGATAGGCCCCGGCATTCGATTGCCAATGACGACTCTCAGTGATGAATACCACCAGGATGTTCTGGATGCCCTGCGTTCTGCCGGGTGTCTCTGACAGCCTCTGTTCGCGTTTTACGGAGAACTGAATGTTAAATATTGGATGGCGGGTTGCGCGTCGGGTGCGTCCCGCGCTGGTCCTCCTTATGGTCGCGATGGTTGCGGCCTGTGGTGTATTCCCGGACCGCACATTACGTTACCAGCAGGTTCAGCTGGGAGAACCGCTGAAGCTGCCGGAAGATCACCCAAGACGTGGTTTTACCGGCATCTACGCCATTCCGGAAGTTGTTGGGACAGGCGACCTTGTCGTTGATGGTCGCTACAGGCTGCCGCGCCCACCAGACCTGACGGGTCAGATTCTTGATGAGACCTACCGTGTCGAAGAATCAGCTGATCAGACCTGGTTGCTTGCGAATGAAGTTCCTGGCCGGGTCTGGCCGGCTGTTTCCGGATTCCTTGGCAGTCAGGGGGTTCAGGTAGCCATGGAGGATCCCCAACAGGGTCTGAAGCAGACGGGCATTCTGAATTACAGCCAGAGAGCGAGGCAGTGGCTGGGTCTCGAAGACACAGACGATGAAGACCTTCTGGTGCTTCAATTACGGATAAGTCATGGGGTTCAGGCCAGGAGTTCAGAGGTGCAGGCGCGACTGCGCACCGTTGAGAGTACTCCCGAATCAGTACTCTCCTGGCAGAAAGAGCCCGGTGACAGTGCCCGTGAGCAGTCTGTGCTGCAGGATCTGATGGCGTTCCTGCGTGAAACGGAAGAAACCAAGACTTATTCCCGTGTGGCACTCAATCTGCCCAGGGAAGAGCGTGTGACAGCGATTCTTGACGGTGCAGCACCTTATCTGCGGCTGGATCTCGGTTTTGATCGGGCCTGGCATGAAGTCAATCGTGGCCTGTCGGAACTGGAGGCCGCCATTGTCGAGGCTGATCGAGACCAGGGTGTGTGGGAAGTCGATGCCCGCACAGTGGAAGAGCGCGAGCGTGGTTGGTGGTTCTGGCGTCGTGAGGGCGAGCCAGTGTTCAATACCCGGCTCCGCATGGAAACATCCGACGACCATATTCGACTCTACGCCGAGCGTGCACCGGAATACGACGGAGAAGACCGTTCCCGGGAACTGCTTACAGACCTGCTGGACAGCATGCGCTGACCTCTGAAAACACCGACTGACTGCAAGGGGTAGGAGCTACCCCCTGCACAACCCATTTCTGGGAGCAATAACATGGAAAAACGCGCGGAACTCTATGCCGGCAAGGCCAAGTCGGTATTCCGCACCGACGACCCGGACTACTTTGTTCTCATGTTCCGGGACGACACCTCTGCCTTCGATGGCCAGAAGACCCAGCAGCTCGAGCGTAAGGGCAGGGTCAATAATCTGTTCAATGCCTTCATCATGGAAAAACTCGCTGCTGCAGGCGTTCCCACTCATTTTGAGAAAGTGCTCTCCGCCAATGAGTCGCTGGTTCGTAACCTGGAGATGCTGCCGGTGGAGTGCGTGGTGCGCAATATCGCCGCCGGGAGCCTCTGCAAGCGTCTGGGCGTAACCGAAGGTCAGGAATTGCAGCCGCCGACCTACGAGTTGTTCCTCAAGAACGACGCACTGCATGATCCCATGATCAACGAATCCCTGGCGGAGACTTTTGGCTGGGCCAGCGCCGAGGATCTTGCGGAGATGAAACGCCTGACCTATGAAGTGAATGGGGTACTGAAACAGCTGTTTCTTGATGCAGGCATGTTGCTCGTTGATTACAAACTGGAATTCGGTCAGGCTGATGGAAAGATTATGCTGGGGGATGAGTTCAGCCCCGATGGCTGCCGGATCTGGGATCGTGAGACGCGGCGTAAGATGGACAAGGACCGCTTCCGGCAGGATCTGGGCGATGTCATCGAAACTTATGAAGAGGTTGGCCGGCGTCTCGGTATCGATTTTGACGCCATCTGAAGGGCCCGTCCCGGAATACTGAATGGAGAGTTCGAGATGAAAAAAACAATGACCGCCGCAATTGGTGCTGGCCTGCTCGCCGGGGCAGCCAATGCTCACGCCGTTCTTCCGCTGGTTGATATAGACGTCAGTGCAACCCTCTGGAATGCCAGCCCGTCCGGACACGTACAGTCAGGTGATCGGCTTGATATCGATGATGATCTGGATTACAGCACGGAACGCCATAATGTCCTGGCGGCCCGTGTCGCCCACCCCGTGCCTCTGATTCCCAACTTCCGGTTGCGGTATAATGACTTCGGGTACGACGGAACAGGCGAGGTCAGCGCTGAATTCGAAGGCCAGAGTTACCAGGGAGAGGTGGACACTGATCTGGATCTTACCCACCTCGATTACACTATCTTCTATACCGCGCCGCTTCCCTTTGTAACTGCGGATCTGGGCTTTAATTTCAAACATTTTGTTGGCTCTTTCGATATTGAGGAGCAGAATCAGGGAAGCAGTGATTCAATCGACTTTGACGCCATCCTGCCCATGCTGCACGCACACGGTCGTGTGGACCTGCCGCTGACAGGTCTTGGCGTGGGGGCAGAGCTCAACTGGATCTCCTTTGATGGGGATTCCGTGCGCGATCTGGAAGCCTACGTCAGCTACAGCTACAACATCACCTATGTCCGCGCCGGTTACCGTGAATTTGTGGTGGATGCCGAGGGCTCTGGTGACCTGGAGGTGGATGCAGACATGAGTGGCGCCTTTCTGGGTGTCGGTGTGCGCTTCTGAGCCGCCATAAGGGATGATCGAACAGGGAGAACACAGAGTTGAAAATACTTGTAACGGGTACCGCCGGCTTTATCGGTTCCTTTGTGGCCCACCGGCTGCTGGATCGCGGTGATGAGGTTGTCGGAGTTGATGACGTTAACGACTACTACGACGTCAATCTCAAGGAAGCGCGGCTGGCCAGGCTGACCGAGCGCCAGGGATTTACAGAAAAACGGCTGGATATAGCCGATCGGGAGGGCATGGAGCGCCTGTTTGCGCAACACAGGCCGCAAAAGGTGGTTCACCTGGCGGCCCAGGCCGGTGTCCGTTACTCCCTGGAAAACCCCCACGCCTATGTGGATGCCAACCTGGTTGGCTTCACGAATATTCTGGAAGGCTGTCGGCACAATGGCATTGAACATCTGGTCTATGCGTCCAGCAGTTCGGTGTACGGAGCCAACGAAACCATGCCCTTTTCGGTCCATGACAATGTGGATCACCCGGTGAGTCTCTATGCGGCTTCCAAGAAGGCCAATGAACTCATGGCTCACACCTACAGTCACCTTTACAGGTTGCCGACCACCGGGCTGCGTTTCTTCACCGTCTATGGCCCCTGGGGCCGGCCGGACATGGCGCTGTTCATCTTCACCCGCAAGATTCTCAATGATGAGCCCATCGATGTCTTTAATCACGGTCATCACGAGCGGGATTTCACGTACATTGACGACATCGTTGAGGGTGTGATCCGTACGCTGGACCACACGGCGACATCCAATCCCGACTGGTCAGGGAAGAACCCCGATTCGGGCACGAGCAACGCGCCATACCGGCTCTACAACATTGGCAGCAATAATCCGGTGAAGCTTCTGCGTTTCATTGAGGTTCTGGAGGACTGCCTGGGCAAAAAGGCCGAGAAAAACTTCCTGCCCATGCAGCCAGGCGATGTTCCCGCGACCTACGCCGACGTCAAGGATCTGATTGATGATGTTGGATACCGTCCGGAGACTGCGGTGGAGACTGGGATCCGCAACTTCGTCGATTGGTACCGGGATTTCTACAAGGTGTGATGAGCAAAAGGGCGGTTGACCCGCCCGATCCGGATCGCTATATTACGCACCCATCGCGCACAACAGGACCGTAGCTCAGTTGGTTAGAGCGCTGCCTTGACATGGCAGAGGTCGCCAGTTCGAATCTGGCCGGTCCTACCAATACAAAACGCCCTCAAAGAGGGCGTTTTTTGTTTCCCGCACATCTCTCTTCCGGTAACTGGCGCTGAGACTGGCTGAATCCGAGTTGCAGTGGATCCTTGAGCAGGGAGCGGTGGACCGCTCCCGCGTGCATGCCCATGATGTGCATGATCATTGATTGGGCTGGCGTTTGATTCTGAACAGGTTCCGGTGATTCGGTCTTGACTAAATTCTGGTCGGATAGCAATATCTGATAATGGATTCAGTTGATGTAATTCGAATCTATTCCTCGCTGAATGCTTCAGACTCCTGCCAGCGAAAAGACAGGTACCAGGGACCATGGACCAGACCTCAGGCGAATCAACGGACCTTGACGTCCGTTCACTGGAAGCGATCCTCGATAACATGGACGCGCTTGTCTATGTATCCGATGTTGAAACCTTCGAACTGATCTACATGAATGCCTATGGGCGTAAGGTGTGGGGTGATCCCGCCGGGCGCAAATGCTGGGAGGTGCTTCAGAACGGACAGGGCGGGCCCTGCGAGTTCTGTAATACACCTGATCTGCTCGATTGCGGTGGCCAGCCTTCCGGAGTGGAAGTATGGGAGTTCCAGAATACGGTGGATGGGCGCTGGTACCAATGCCGTGACCAGATCATTGAATGGACTGATGGGCGCCTGGTGCGGTTGGAAATTGCGACGGATATATCCGACCGCAAGCAGATGGAAACAGAGCTTGAAGAGGCGAGGGCCAAGGCTCTGGAACTCGCTTGTCGTGATGAGTTGACCGGTCTCAATAATCGTCGGGAGTTCTTCCGATTGGGGGAGATTCTTTTCAGTCAGGCGAGACGAGCCGAGCAGCCCCTGGCGGTACTGATGTTTGATATGGACCGCTTCAAGGAGATCAATGATGCGCATGGACATGCCGCGGGGGATGAAACTCTGCGCAGTGTTTCCGAACGCATTAAACCACTGCTCAGGGAATCCGATGTTGCGGCCCGCATAGGTGGCGAGGAGTTTGCGATCATCCTGCCCAACACGCTGGCCAAAGAGGCTTTTCAGCTTTGTCGGCGTCTGCGCGAGGCGCTCAGCCAGTTGGCTGTTCGTATTGGGGACGAGTTGCTGGTCGTGACGGCAAGCTTTGGCGTGGCAGTCTCTGAGCAGGGTGAGGGCGACATCGACCAGCTCCTTCGTTCGGCGGACGACGCCATGTACCAGGCCAAACGAAACGGTCGTGACCGGGTTGAAGGGCACGGTTTCTGCCTTTCCCCGGAATCCGCTCATTGATTCACAGGCGTAACGGGTGGGGCCGACGGCAGTTGCCTTCCTGACAATCCTCGTTCAGTATCATTCCTGATTTGTCGGACAGGAGGGTCGCATGGGCCGGACGGTATACATCACGGGCGCTGCCAGTGGTATTGGTCGGGAGCTTGCCCGGCGCTATGTGCGCCAGGGCTGGAATGCCTTTCTCTTTGATCGAGCAGAGCTCGAAGGCGCTGTTGCGGAGATGAAATCCCTGGCAGGGTCTGAGCAGACACTTCAGGGTTTGATGCTTGACGTGTCGGACGAGGCTTCGGTCAACACCGCTTTTTCCGAGGCTGCCGGGCAGCTGGCGCCGGATCTGGTCATCAATTGCGCCGGCATTCTCTCCTGTGAACCCTTTACCAACTCCTCCGGTGAGGATTTCGAGCGGGTCATCCGGGTCAATCTGATCGGCTCCCGACATGTTGCCGCATCGGCAGTGACCCATCTGCGCCCGGGCGGACAGCTTGTACTGGTGGCCTCCCTGGCGGGTGTGGCGGCCTGTTACGGTTATACCGCCTACTGTGCGGCCAAACATGGTGTGGTGGGGCTGGCGGACGTACTGCGAATGGAGCTGAAGCCCCTGGGTATTACGGTGTCGTTGGTTTGCCCGCCGGAAGTGGAAACGCCCATGGTCGTCGAGGAACGCAAGACCCGGGCTAAAGCCACCTCGGATATCAAGGCGCTGGGTGGTCTGCTGACGGTTGAGGAAGCGGCCTCACAGATCGAGGCCGGCGTTGCCCGACGGGATTTTATGATCATTCCGGGACGCCGAGCGCGCTTTATGTACTGGACGACGCGGATTACTCCGCGGGTGCTGAACAATCGTCTGGCCGATTTTCTGGTGTCACGAGGGCAGAATTGATGCAGTGGCCCGGCAAGGTGTTCATAACCGGTGCCAACGGGTTCATTGGTCGTGCCCTGATGACGCATTTTCGTGCAAGTGGGGCTCAGGTCTGTGGGGTCGATCAGGTTCCTGATCCTGAATGGAACGTGGTGGCGGGTGACATCGCCCGATCCGGCGAATGGCAGAAGCAGGCCTGGGGTTGTGACCTGGTGATCCATACCGCTGCCGTGGTGTCCAACACGGCAGCTGCGGATCTCTATCGCGCCGTGAGCATCGCCGGCGTCAGACAGGTGGTGGATGCCGCTGTGCGGGGCGGTGTGGAGCGCATGGTACATCTATCCTCAATTACCGCCTATGGCCTCGATTTCAGCTCAGACCGCGACGAGACCGCGCCCATTACCGCACTGAGCAATTGCCCCTATTGCGATGCAAAGGCCGCCAGTGAGCACGTGGCCCTGGCCGCTCATGCATCCGGAGAACTGGAATGCGCGATTGTTCGCCCTGGTGATGTCTATGGTCCGGGATCTCGCCCCTGGGTGACGATTCCCCTCGAACTTATCCGCCGTCGACAGTTCATGCTTCCTGCTCATGGGCAGGGCATATTCAGTCCCGTTTATGTGGATAATCTGATTGACGGAATCGTTGCCGCAGCGACTCGATCGGAAGCGGCGGGGCAGATTTTCAACCTGACCGATGGTCAGGGCGTGTCCTGTTATGACTTCTTCTCCCATCATTACCACTGGCTGGGGCGCGGAAAACCTGTGACTGTGTCGACGCCCCTTGCCATGGCACTGACGCGCGGTGCGGGTTGGTTCTATCGAAGAGTACTCCAACGCCCGACTGAACTGAGTGCTGCCTCTGTTGCCATGCTGTCGCGCCGCGCAACCTATTCCATCGATAAGGCCGCGCGGCTGCTGGATTATGAGCCGGCGGTAGGCCTGGAGCAGGGCATGGAGCAGACTCATCGCTGGGTGCGTGAGCAGGGGCTTCTGTCGTAGGAGGCCACGCAGTGTGCATTTTGCGTCTGATCGGCCATGGCCGCGATGGAGAATCGCAGCTATAGCTGCTCCTGGACCTGTCGCTCGATCAGCCCAGCCAGCTGCTCCGCCGCCCGCCGCACCAGGGCCTCGTCAAAGTAATCTTCCGGCCGGAAGCCTTCCGGCGAACAAGGGCGGTTACCGCGCAGCAGAGCGCCTCCCTGAGCCTCCAGGGAAGCGTCGAGCATGAGATTGTCACTGAGGCCGAAAGGTTCAATGGTCAGGCCATTGGCATCCCTTTCCATGCCGCTGACGCGTTCGTTGTAGGGGGTGGAGCAGACGGTATAGGCCATGGATGGGCAGCCCCGGGCGATCATGTAACCCAGTTCGAATACGGTACCCACATCCGCGCTCGGTCCCCGAAAGGGCGTGAGATTGGCCAGAAGCCCCTGGGATTGATTCATGAGCTCGCGGTTGGCCTGATAGATCAGGAAAGCCGGGTGGCTTGCACCTTCGAGTTCCGGTGTGTTGTCGGAGGGGACCAGTCCGGTCAGTCCAAATTCCTCCAGAATGGCCTTCTTGGATGATTCAACCTGCTCGCGCAGCCCATCCGGCAGGAAGACTTCCGGTCCGGCCAGGTAGATGCGTCTATTGGTCATGTTGATCCCTTCTACGGCGGCGGAATCGTTGCAGAAAACGAAGTGTGGTACTTCGGAAAACAGGTCCGTCCGTTTCCCGGGCCGTAGTGAATATGGGTTGGGAATGGTGGGGGCGACGTCGCAACGCGGCCTGTTGCTCCAGTCGGCGGACCAGATCTTCACAGCGATTCAGTTCACGCAGACTGAACAGGATTCCGCCCATGAGAAGAAGTGAGAGCATCAATATAATCAGTACGATAGGGGTGGTCATCAGCGGAACTCGACCTGGATTTCGGAATCAATGCCACGCTCGCTGAGTGCCTCGTCCAGCTCCCGGAGTAACTGACGATACATCATGCGGCGCACGGTATCCGGCATGTACCCGGAGATCATACGAGCGGGTACGGATTCACGGTGGGCGACTTCAATCGGGTTGTGCACGCGCACGGTCAGCAGCATCTCGGGCTCGGGGTCATCAGCCATGGCCATTCGCGCCAGCGTATGTTCCAGCCGTCGACGCTGGTCCCGCAGGTGGACGCAGAGCCAGCCGATCAGACCGCTCAAGGCAATCAGAAGGATGGTTGTCAGGTAGAGCACAGTTCGTTCACCCTTGGTTGTCCAGCACAGTATTTTTGTATTTTCACACAGCCGGGAGGCCAATGATGAGTGACCTTTCTCTGATGGAAAGAATCCGCCGCGGAGTTGCCAAAGGCAAAAGCGGCGGCGGGTTCCCCCTGCTGGTGATCGCCATAGTGGTTCTGGTGATCATTGGTATGGCGTTGCGATCATTTTAGCGGGATCTTCCTAGGTGCTTCCTCCACCTTCCGGTCCAAGTGGTTTGAAGGTAAGGATGAGCCGTGGCAGCAGCGTCAGGGCGCCGAGCAGAGCAATAGCCATCGCCAGGCCCGTGAAGATCCCGAAATAGATGGTCGGAATAAAATTGGACAGCGCCAGTATTGAGAAGCCGATGATGATCGTCAGTGACGTGTAGAACATCGCCCGGCCGATGGTTCTGTGGCTGCGGTGCATGGCCTCCCGATAGTTGTGATCTCTGCTGAATTCCACGCGGAAGCGATACATGTAGTGGATGGTGTTATCCACGGCGATCCCCACCGATATAGCTGCCACTGTGATGGTCATCATGTCCAGGGGGATCCCGATCCAGCCCATCATGCCGAGCACTGTGCCAGCGGCCAGCAGATTGGGGAATATACCGATGAGTGCCAGTTTCAGTGAGCGGAACAGGACCAGGAACATGGCCATGATGGAGAAAAAGACCACACCCAGGGTCTTGATCTGAGAGCCAAAGAGGCTTTGCAGCATGTTGTTGTAGAGTACTGCCATACCGGTCAGCCGGACCTGATCTTCGTCCAGACCCACTTCAGTGGTGAGGTGATTGCGAATGTCCCGGAACAGGGCCTCCCGTTCCAGGTCCGGGTTGGATTCGATCAACCGGATGCTGAAGCGCGCCTTGTCGTCGTCTTCGGTGACATAGGGTGTCAGAAGGATGTCGCGCAGATCATCGGGAAACATCGCTCCCATCAGGCCGAGCTGCAACGGATTGAGTCGTCCCTGATTGATTTGTTCGGCAAGATCGACCGTGGTCACCAGGGAAATGACTTTTCCGGTTTCATCACGCCCATCGAGATATTCCTGAATTTCACGGAGCATGGCTATGGACTGGGAGTTGAAGAAGCCGGCCGGCCTTTGAGCTTCATCTTCACAGCCATCATCAACAAATGGGTCATCGGAATAACACTCATCATCAAGGAAGGGGTCGTCGGCTTGCGCTGCATCTGCTGTATCCGGTGACTTATCCTTGACGATCACATCCAGCGGCGTCGTTCCTCCAAGGTTCTCGTCGATGACCACCATTCCACGATATATCTCGGTGTCTGACTTGAAGTAGTCAATGAAGCGGTTTTCGACTGACAGTTGGGTCAGACCTGTGACGCAGAAAACCGCGAGAACCACGCTGCCACCCAGAACGATGCGTCCATGGCGATCCGTAAAGCGAGCAAAGTAAGCGGTGACCGGGGTTTTCTCCAGCCGAGGGCCGGGATCGGGTGCCTTGGGCAACAGCATCAGGGTGGGCGGCAGCACGAGGAAAACCACCGCAAAGGCAATGCTGATCCCAACGGTCATCATCAACCCAAAATCGATGACCGGTCGGATATCACTGAAAAACAGCGAGCCGAACGCCACGATGGTTGTCAGTACCATGTAGAAACAGGGTTTTGCCATGGCACGAACGGTTTCGGTGATCAGGAATCGTCGGTCGGCGTCGGGATTAAGCTGCTGGTATTCCCGATAACGCACGATCAGGTGCACGGTCAGTGACAGAGTGATAATCAGCAACAGGGAAATAAAGTTGGAGGAAATAACGGTTACGGGCCATTGCGTCCAGCCAAGATAACCGAGCGTCAGCCACACCGTCAGACTGCAGCACGCCAGAGGGAGCAGTACCCAGCGGACCTGACGGAAGATAATGGTCAGTGTGGCAATGATGAACAGCAGTACCCCGAGGCCGAAAGTTACCAGATCGTTTTCCACGAAACTGATCATGTCCGCAACGATCATAGGGACGCCGCCGAGGTGCAGGGTGACCCCGTCGCGGTGCTGGTCCAGAATCGAGCGGACTTCGGCTATGACGCGGTCACGTTCGGCATCCAGCCGAGCAGAGAGGGCCCGGAACGCCTTATCAACCTGTTCCAGCTCTGCTCGCTCATCACTGTCAAGGCCCTGTTCGCGACGGATTTCGCGCAATTCGATGCGTCGTTCCTGCAGGGTGCGATATTCCTCGTTGACCGGAAACAGCAGTTGTATGGCGGTTGTGCTCGCATCCTCGCTCAGAAGCAGGTTGGGGTAGAGGGGGTTCGATAGCAGGGATTGCTTCGCCTCCTCCAGGGGGACATCGTCCTCATCCAGATTTTGCGCGTACTCGCTCACCGTGGTCAGGGAAATCTCCGGACTGTGCAGCAGAGGTACGTTGAGAATGCTGTTGGTATCCCGAACCCCATCAATCTCTGCCAGGTCATCCCGCAACGCCCGCAGCTGGTCAATGGAGGCTTCGGTGAAAAGGTCACCATCGGGCTGGAAACTGACAATCAGGAAGCTGTCGGAGGTTGTGAATTCGCGTGTCATCTGT
>SLIH01000126.1 GCA_007135745.1 Halomonas sp.
CGCCCTCAAGGGCTCCCCGGTGAATGAATCCCCTCTGGGGCTGTTTGATCCCGAGGAGGACGGCCCGATTCTGGAAGAGGAATACGGAATCCCCCACCGCTATCTGAAGACCATCATGTCGCCCTGGGCGGTCAAGCGACTGCATGAATACGGCGGCGACATCGGCCAGTTCCGCGTGGTTAAGCGCTACCCATCCATCCTCGACCAGGTGGCGATCTCCAAGACAGAGCCCGGCGACGACAACAACCAGGACATTTCCGCACTGGTGGGCAAGGTCAACATCCGCATGCTGGAGGATTTCAGCCAGGACGACCCCGACGCCTACAGCTTCAGCGGTGGCCTGAACCGGGCCAACCAGGGGCTGATGGAGTTCGTGGAGATGTTCAAGGCGCCGATCAAGGTATTGCACCCGCTGCTTACGGCGACCCAGGAAGGCAACTACAACACCACCGAGGGCATGTCCTCGATTCCGTTTGACGGCGTCATACTGGCCCACTCCAACGAGTCCGAGTGGCAGACGTTCCGCAACAACAAGAACAACGAAGCCTTCCTCGACCGCGTCAACATCGTCAAGGTGCCCTACTGCCTGCGCGTCTCCGAAGAGGTCAAGATCTACGAGAAGCTCCTGCGTGAGAGTTCCCTGGCCGGTGCCCCCTGCGCCCCGGATACGCTCAACATGCTGGCCCAGTTTGTGGTGCTGTCACGCCTGGTAGAGCCGGAAAACTCCAGCATTTACTCCAAAATGAAGGTCTACGACGGCCAGAACATCAAGGACACCGATCCCAAGGCCAAGTCCATGCAGGAATACCGGGATGCCGCCGGTGTCAACGAAGGCATGGAGGGGCTGTCAACGCGCTTCGCCTTCAAGATCCTGTCCAAAGTGTTCAACTTCGACACCACCGAAGTCGCCGCGAACCCGGTCCATCTGCTCTATGTACTGGAGAAGCAGATAGAGCAGGAACAGTTCCCGCCGGAGACTCACGAGCGTTATCTGCGCTTCATCAAGGAATTCCTGGCGCCCCAGTACGTGGAGTTCATCGGCAAGGAAATCCAGACCGCGTACCTGGAATCCTACTCCGAATACGGCCAGAACCTGTTCGACCGCTACGTCACCTATGCCGACTTCTGGATCCAGGACCAGGACTACCGGGATCCGGAGACCGGCGAAATGTTCGATCGGGCGGCCATCAACGAGGAACTGGAGAAGATCGAGAAGCCCGCAGGCATCAGCAACCCGAAGGATTTCCGCAACGAGGTGGTCAACTTCGTGCTGCGCGCCCGGGCCAACAACAACGGCAAGAATCCGTCCTGGCTCAGCTACGAGAAGCTGCGCAGCGTGATCGAACAGAAGATGTTCTCCAACACCGAAGATCTGCTGCCAGTGATCTCCTTCAACCCGAAGGCGTCGGAGGAGGACCAGCGGAAGCATCAGCAGTTCGTGGACCGGATGATCGAGCGTGGCTACACGGAGAAACAGGTCAAACTGCTCGCGGAATGGTATCTGCGTGTCCGGAAATCCCAGTAACCAACGGGTGTTTCCATGGGAATGAGTCACATTGTTGACCGTCGCCTGAATGGCAAAAACAAGAGCGCCGTCAATCGCAACCGCTTTCTGCGCCGCTATCGCAAGCACATCAAGAAGGCGGTGTCCGAGGCAGTGCACAACCGTTCCATCACTGATATGGAGCAGGGCGAAGAGGTCAGCATCCCGACGGAAGACATTAACGAGCCCGCCTTCCACCACGGCGCCGGCGGGAGCCGTGAAATGGTGCACCCGGGCAACCGGGAATTCACCACCGGCGACCGCATTCCCAAGCCGCCCGGCGGTGAGGGTGGTGGCAGTGGTCAGGGTGAGGCCAGCGATCAGGGCGAAGGCATGGACGACTTCGTGTTCCAGATTACCCAGGAAGAGTTCCTGGACTTTCTTTTCGACGATCTGGCGCTGCCCCATCTGGTGCGCAAGCAGCTCAAGGACACGGATTCCTTCGAGTACGTCCGCGCCGGCTTCACCACCGACGGCACGCCGGCCAAGCTCAATGTCGTGCGGTCCCTCCGGGGCGCCTATGCCCGTCGCGTCAGTCTTGGTGGCAGGCGCAAACGCCGTATCCGTGAGCTTGAGGCGGAAATCGAAGCCCTGCGCAAGGCACCGGACAACGACGACCCTGCTTTTTCCAAGGAACGCCAACTGGAAACGCTGGAGGAAGAGCTGGAGGGCCTGAAAAAACAGGTCAAGCGCATTCCCTGGATCGATGAGATCGACCTGCGATACAACCAGCACCGCAAGGAACCGAAGCCAACCACCAGCGCCGTCATGTTCTGCCTGATGGACGTCTCCGGCTCCATGACACAGGTACACAAAGACATCGCAAAAAGGTTTTTTATTCTTCTGTACCTGTTCCTGCAGAAGAACTACAAGCGGATTGAAGTGGTTTTCGTCCGCCACCATACAGCGGCAAAGGAAGTCGACGAGGAAGAATTCTTCTACTCCCGAGAGACAGGCGGGACCATCGTTTCCAGCGCCCTCAAGCTGATGCACCGAATCATTGAAGAACGCTACCCGACACAGGACTGGAACATTTACGCGGCCCAGGCCTCGGACGGGGACAACTGGAACGATGATTCGCCCATCTGCCGCAAGTGGCTGACCGAGAAGATCCTGCCACTGGTGCAGTATTACTCCTATGTGGAAATCACACCTCACGACCATCAGGCACTCTGGCACGAGTACCAGGCCGTGCAGGAGGAATTCCCCGACAGCTTTGCCATGCAGCAGATTTCAGATGTCGCCGACATCTATCCCGTATTCCGCAAGCTGTTCGAACGCCAGACGGCAACGAGGTAACCATGACCGAGCCCATATCCACAGGTTCCGACTGGACCTTCGAGCTGATCGACCAGTACGATCGCGAGATTGCGCGAATCGCCAAGAACTTCGGGCTGGACACCTACCCCAACCAGATCGAGGTCATCAGCGCCGAACAGATGATGGACGCCTACAGCTCCGTGGGCATGCCCGTGGGCTATCATCACTGGTCCTTCGGCAAGCAGTTCGTGCAGACCCACAAGAGCTACCGCCGCGGGCAGATGGGCCTGGCCTACGAGATCGTCATCAATTCCGATCCCTGCATCGCCTACCTGATGGAAGAAAACACCATCACCATGCAGGCGCTGGTCATCGCCCACGCCAGCTACGGGCACAACAGCTTCTTCAAGGGCAACTATCTGTTCCGGACCTGGACGGACGCCAGCTCGATCATTGATTACCTGCTCTTTGCCAGAAATTACGTGGCCGAATGCGAGGAGCGCTACGGCGTGGAAGAGGTGGAAGCGATCCTGGATTCCTGCCATGCGCTCATGAACCAGGGCGTGGATCGTTACAAGCGCCCGGCCCCCATTTCAGCTGTGGAAGAACAGCGTCGCCAGAAAGAGCGGGAAGAGTATCGCCAGCAGCAGATCAATGATCTCTGGCGCACCATACCCGACCTTCAGGGCGAAGAGGACGGTGAACAG
>SLIH01000473.1 GCA_007135745.1 Halomonas sp.
CAGGTGGTTGAGTTCACGTGCGTCCGCCTGGCGCAGGAAGGTGTAGAGTTCCTCAATCAGGGCCGGAACGGCTGTCTTCTCGTGCATGGACTGGTCAGGCAGCGGGCCGAACTCGGAACGCAGAGCGGCAACCATCCAGCCGGAGAGGTAGAGGTAGCTGCGCTTGGTGGTGCCGTGGTGACGCTTGACGCCCAGAATTTTCTGTTGGCCGATAAAACCGTGCCAGCAGCCCAGGGACTGGGTGTACTTGCTCGGGTCCTTGTCATAGGCCGCCATGTCCTCACGCATGATCTTTGCGGTGTACTTGGCGATTTCCAGGCCGTTCTGGAAACGGTTCTGGGCGCGCATGCGGGCAACGTACTCAGGCGTAATGTGGTTCCAGGAATCACCCTGGGACTTGCACAGAGCAGAAACTTGGTCGATGTCTTTCTGGTATTGAGACATGGTTCACCTTCACTTGTGGGGAATGGAACAATCTCGTATCACAGGACCAGGCGTCGACGAGGACACCCTCCGGATTGAGGCGGACATTCTAATCCCAACGCCTCCATAATTGAAATGGATGCTGTGTATAGTCAGTATTTTTTTGATGAATGACGCTGAATTTGTCGGGTCAGGATCTATTTCGGTCGAGGAACATGAAGGATTTCACCCAGAGTTGCGTATTCACTGGCCCCCAGACGCCCCAGAGGATCAACGGCGGTCGCATCAATCTTCAGGCGCCCGTCCGCCTCTTCTGTCACCACGGAATCGTCCAGATACAGGTGGCGGATCCGGGCAAAGATCAGCCCCTGGGCATTGGGGCCAATTTCCTTGATGTCGTAGAACTCGCAGGCCATGGCAACCCGGCAGTCCCTGAGTCGGGGTACCGGAAAGCCATCAAAGGGGACAGTGGGAAGGTCCGCGAGAGCAAGCTCGGACTCCCCCAGTGGCAAGGTGCGGGACGTTTCCGTCATGGCCTGGGCCATTTCCCGATGCGCGATATGTATGACGAAATGCTTACGGGCCAGGATGTTGTTTCTCGTGTCCTTCACGGTGCCATCCGGTTTCTTGCCCATGGAGAGCAGCACCAGTGGGGGTTCGCTGCTCACGGCGGTGAAATAGGAAAATGGCGCCAGATTGTAATCACCTCCGGGATTTTCCGTCAGCGCCCAGGCCACGGGCCGGGGAATCAGGCTTTGCGTGACGCAATGATAGATGGAGGCAGGCGATAGTGAGTCAAAGTCGATGATCATTGCAGCTCCCGGACACGGTCAGTTGATTCATTTGGCACGAAATGCCCTGTAGACGCGATATTGACCATTATCCGCCAGGGTTTCCACCTCACCCAGAGCTTCCCGGATCAACTGTGGATAGGGCAGAAAACTGTTGGCCACCAGCCGCAGCTCACCTCCGGGTCTGAGGTGACGGCGCACATCGCGCAGAAAGCGTTCAGTTACCGCCCGGTCGGTCTTTACGCCCTGATGGAAAGGCGGATTGGTGACAATGGTGCCATAGGGCCCCCTGGCGGCGGACAGACCATCTCCGGGGAGAATCCTGGCGTGTGTGACATCCGCGAAAAGCCGCCGCACACAGGTGATGGCCTGCCATTGAGTGTCACTCAGATCCACTTTCAGCTCCGGCCATCGGTGGAGAAGCCAGCTCCCGATCACGCCGGAACCGCACGCAAAATCCAACACGGGTCCTTCTGGAGGCACCTCGAATGTCTCCAGGAGCATCCGGGTTCCAGCGTCCAGCCGTCCATCGCTGAAAATCCCAGGAAGGCCATAGAGCTCCAGGTGTTGCCCACCCAGCGTCAGACTCCAATGGGAAAACCAGTCTTTCAAATTAAAGCCGCCAACCCCTTCATTCGCGCCCAGACAAGTCGACCACAGCTGACAATGGCGAGCGCTGTCGACCTTGCTGGCATCGGGGAAGCGTGATCGGAATGCCTTGCCGCCACTGGCTACGCCTTCATTCTTACCCCCAACCAGCCAAAGGCTGCCATCCTGGGTCACGGCGGCAGCCGCAAAGACCAACCGCATCGCTAACTCCGAACGCGCCTTGGGCATGTAGACTATAACGTCGCGCCAATCCCCGGGCACCTGGTCGTACCCCCAGTACCAGTTAGACTGTTCACCTCCCTGCCGCTGCCAGGCGCCGTAATCAAAGGTTACAGAGCCACTGCCCTGCCCCAGCTCGCCAACCACGCCGTCCTCGGGCGCACCAATCACCAGGGCCGGCCCCTGGAACAGGGATCGATTTCGCAGCAGCAATTGGCTGGCGGGCTCCATTGGCATTTCCTTCAGTTATCGTTGTCGAGTTCAGCGCCGGAGAAAGTAAAACGCAGGTTTCGGTAATAGCGCCGAACGATGACGGGATTGTCGGGCACTTCGTAACGACCGACCGCACGCACCGCCTCGAGTGCACTCTGATCCAACCCGGAATGACCGCTGGGGAGATGCAGGCGAGCCTGTTCAAGATTGCCCTGTTCGTCGACGGAAAACCGTATTTCGCCCTGCTGGTCGGCACGGGCGTCATTCGGACGATCCCAGTGCGCGAAGATCTGCTGCTTCATTCGTGCCAGATACTGGTTGGCCATACGCAGACGGCGGGACTCGATGTCGCTGAAGGGCGACTCACCACGCACCCGGTCCATTTCCTCTTCGCCCAACCTCTGAATCCCACCTGTTTGCTCCCGCACCTCGGGGGAGACCTCCGGTTCCGGGACGTCCGGGGCCTCTTCTCCAAGCGCCATGGCACCGGGTTCCTCGGCCTCGGGTTCGTCCACGGGAGCTTGTTCGGCATCAACCACTTCGGGTGCCGTATCCTGCTCCGGCTCCGGCTCCGGCTCCGGCTCCGGCTCTGGCTCCGGCTCTGGCTCCGGCTCTGGCTCCGGCTCTGGCTCCGGCTCTGGCTCTGGCTCTGGCTCTGGCTCCGGCTCCGGTTCGGGTTCAGGCTCGGGTTCCTCCACCTCGTCCACCTCGGGCGCAGCCAACGGATCGTCTTCCTCCGGCGCATCGAAGTCCGTGCCATCCAGATCTATCTCGTCATCCGTATCGCGAGGAAGATGCAACTCCTCCTCGGGCTGCTCCTCGTCCGGAGGCTCTTCCTCGGGAGGTTCCTCCTCTGGGGGCTGCTCCTCGGCAGGTTCCTCTTCCGGGGGCTCCTCAGGCTCCGGTTCAATTACCTCGGGTTCCGGCTGCTGCCGCGCAAACTCAATATCAATGCGCGGTGGGTCCTCCGGGTCGCGGAAAGCATCGCGGAGCATGGGCAGAAAGGTCCATACCAACAGCAGATGAATGATCAGACTGACCGCAAAGATAATCCAGAGGGGTGAGCGTTCGGAGGGAACCCTTGAAGCCATGATTCAGGCGTTACTCAGCGCATGGGCAGGGTGGATTGGGCCGGGCGACGCCGGCCAAGACGTTCCCTCACCAGGTTGACCGGAAAGAAGGACACGTCCAGGGCGAGGTCCCGCGCCATGGTGAGGCCGGA